>JACDEA010000130.1 GCA_013816725.1 Actinomycetota bacterium | reverse complement strand
CCCACGCGATCTGGCGGCTGGCAGCCGCCACCGCGGCCATGAGCGCGTCGGCGTCGTCATATCCGGCGCCGGCCGCCACCGCGTCCTGCTCTTCGAGAAGGAGGCGGTCGGTCGGTCGCCCGGTGTGCTCGTGCAGCGCGACGCGCACACCCAGCAGCACGGCGTACGCGTCGAACAACTCCTCCCCCAACGCCGGGATCACCGGCACCGCCTTCCTGGCCGCCCGCAGCACCTGCACGTCCCGCAGCCCGCCGTGGCCCTCCTTCACGTCGGGCTCCAGGAGGAAGGGCACCGGGCCGAACCGACGGTGACGGTCCTCGACCTCGTCGGCCACCGCCGGCAGGAACTTGGGCGCCCGCTTGCGCCAGAGGTCGGCGACCCGGGTGGTCAGGTCGCGCGCCAACGCCTCGTCACCGGCAACGAGGCGGGCGTCGACGAGACCCAGGGCGGCGCGCACGTCGCTAGCGGCGACCGTCGTCGCCTCCTTCAACGTACGGACGCTGTGGTCGAGTCCGACGCCGCGGTCCCAGATCGGGTACCAGATGCGGTCGGCCACCACCCTGATGTCCTTGCGCCCGCGGTGCAGTAGCAGGACGTCCAGGTCGCTCTTGGGACACAGCTCGAAGCGGCCGTAGCCGCCCACCGCGATGAGTGCGACGTCGCGCTCGTCACCCAACAACGAACGCAGCCACTCGTCGGCCACCTGCGTGCGCTGCCGGCAGGCGGCAAAAGGCGAAGCGGGGCTAGATCGCGTCGCTTCCCATCTCCCCGGTGCGGATCCGCGTGACTGCGTCCACCGGGGTGATCCACACCTTCCCGTCGCCAATCTTGTCGGTGCGCGCCGCGTTCACGATGGTGTCCACGATGGCACGTACGTCGTCGTCCTCGGCCAACACCTCGATGCGGGCCTTCGGCACGAAGTCGACCTCGTACTCGGCGCCGCGGTACACCTCGGTGTGACCGCGCTGGCGGCCAAAGCCCTGCGCCTCCACGACGGTCATCCCGTGCACGCCATGGTCCTTGAGCGCAGCCTTGACGTCGTCGAGTTTGAACGGTTTGACGACCGCAGTGATGAGCTTCATCGAATAACGATCCTCTCTCTGCTCACGCGTACGCCGACTCGGCGTGCTGGCTCTTGTCCAGGCCCTCGTCCTCCTGGTCGGCGGTGATGCGGGCACCCATCACCAGGTCGATGCCCTTGATGAGGATGAATGACACCACGCCGGAGTACAGCAGCGTGGACCCGACGGCGACCAGTTGGTCAATCAGCAGATCGCTGCCCCCGCCGAAGAACACACCGTCGGCACCCAGGGAGTTGATCGCCCTGTCGGCGAACAAGCCGAGCAACAGCGAGCCGATGATCCCGCCCACCATGTGCACGGCCACCACGTCGAGCGAGTCGTCGTAGCCGAACCTGAACTTGAGCTGTATGGCCAAGAAGCAGACGGAGCCGGCAATGAGGCCGATGACGATCGGCGATATGCCGCCGACGAAACCGGCGCAGGGCGTGATGGCCACGAGGCCGGCGACCGCGCCGGACGCCGCGCCCAACGTCGTGGCGTGGCCGTCCTTGATTCGCTCGGTGATCAGCCACCCGAGCATCGCGGCCGCCGCGGCCAGGTTCGTGTTCATCAGGGCCTGGCCGGCCAGCGCGTTGGCGCCCAGCGCCGAGCCGGCGTTGAACCCGAACCACCCGAACCACAAGATGCCGGTGCCGAGCAACGTGAAGGGCAGGTTGTGCGGCAGCATCGGCTCGCGTGGCCAGCCGCGCCGACGGCCGAGCACGATGATGCACATCAACGCGGCGATGCCGGCATTGATGTGGACCACGGTGCCGCCGGCGAAGTCGAGCGCGCCGCGCTTGAACAGCCAGCCGGTGGGGCTGAAAACCCAGTGCGCAATCGGGGCGTACACGAGGATCGCCCACAGGCACAGGAAGACGGCCCAGGCCGCGAACTTCATACGATCGGCGATGGCGCCGGTGATCAGTGCGGGAGTGATCACGGCGAACATCATCTGGTAGCCGCAGAACACGATCGCCGGAATGGTGAGGGCGAAGTCACCCGCATAACCCGGGAGCACCGTCTTGACGTTGCCGATGGTGGACAGGCCGGCAAAGTGGAAGTCGCCGATCCACTTGCCACCGTCGCCAAAGGCCAGACTGAACGTGACGAGCACCCACAGCACGCTGACGAGACCCATCGAGAAGAAGTTCTGCATGAGCATCCCCAGCACGTTTTTCGACCGCAACATGCCGCCGTAGAAGAACGCCAGGCCCGGCGTCATGAAGAGCACGAGTGCTGTGGCCGCCAGCACCCACGCGGTATTGCCGCTGTCCATCGACCGCCCTCCGAATCGGTTCGGTTTCCCGTATGGCTGCGCGCACTCTAAGGAACCACATCGGTTCCTTCCACTCTTCTTGCTGTTTTCTGAGCACTCTTTAACCAGGACGACAGCAAGTGCGTCAGGTGAGCGCTTGGGCGACCTTCCTCGCGGCTACCAGCACCGGGTCCCACACCGGCCCAAACGGGGGCGCGTAGGCGAGGTCGAGGGCCGTCACCTGCTCGACGGTCATTTGCGCCGTGACCGCGGTAGCGACCACGTCGATGCGCTTGGCCGCGCCGGCCAACCCCACGATCTGGCCGCCCAGGATGCGGCCGGAACGCTGCTCGGCGACCAGCTTCACCTTGATCCACCCGGCGTCGGGGAAGTACCCGGCGCGGATCGAGCTTTCGATGGTCGCCGCCACGGCGAGGAACCCGTAAGACGCCGCCTCGCGTTCGGTCAGCCCCGTCCGGGCGATCTCGGTTTCGCAGATCTTGGTGGCGGCGGTGCCGACGACGCCCGGGAACGTGGCGTACCCGCCGCCGATGTTGATGCCGGCGACGCGCGACTGCTTGTTGGCCACCGTGCCGAGCGCGATGTGCACGGGGCGATCGGCCACGAGGTGGAACGACTCGCAACAGTCGCCCGCCGCCCACACACCGTCGGCCGACGTGCGTTGTCTACGGTCAACCTTGATGGCGCCCCGTACACCGACGTCGATCCCCGCTCCGGCCGCCAGCGCAGTGTTCGGTGCTACGCCAATGCCCAACACGACGAGGTCGGCGGGGAGCGGACCGCCGTCGGTGTCGACCGTCCCGCGCTCGAAGCCGATCACGCGCCGTTCGAGTTCCACGACAACGCCCTTGTCGCGCAAGGCGCTCGTCACCAGGACGGCCATGTCGGCGTCGAGCGTCGGCATCACCTGAGGGCCGCCCTCGACGACGGTCACGTCGCAGCCCCGCATCACGAAGGCTTCTGCCATCTCGAGGCCGATGTAACCGGCGCCGACGACTACCACGCGCTTGACCGACGCCGCGTCGCGCGCGTGGTCGAGGAGGTGAGCAGCGTCCTCCAGCGTTTGCACACCGTGGATGTCGCCGCCGTCGATGCCCGGCAACGGCGGCCGGATGGGAACGGCCCCGGTTCCGATGTGAAGGACGTCGAAGCCGAGCCGGTACGTGGCGCCGACTTCGGTATCACGCACTTCCAGCTCTCGCCGGTCGACATCGATCGCGGTCACCTCGTGACCCACGCGCGCGTCGATGGCGTAGTTGGCGGCGAACTCGGCTGGGGTCCGGACCACGAGATCGTCCAGGTCGTCGATCACGCCACCCACCACGTAGGGGATGCCGCACGCCGAGTAGCTGGTCCACCGTCCCTTCTCCAGGGCCACGATCTCGAGGTCGGGCCGCAGTCGGCGAGCTTGCGTCGCCGCCGCCATGCCGCCGGCGTCGCCACCGATGACCACCAGCCGCTCGCTCATGGCGGGCAATCATGGCAGCCATGCGGATCCGGGCCCTCAGCGTGTTCGAGGGCGTCGTGTACCACTGCTACGCGCTCGACACCGCCCACCCGTGCCGTCCGGTGTTGGAGGTCGAGGCCCGCACCCAACCGGGCGACCTCGACGCCGGGCCGCTGCTGGTGGCGGTGGCCGACTATTTGCGGATGGCCGGCGCCGCCGGACGCGACTGCCTGCCGGAACTCGCGCGCAAGGGCCGGCTCGTGGAGCACCAGAACGTCACGCACATCGCGTTCCCCACGTGGGCCCCCGTCGATGACTGAGCTTTTTATCGACCGTGCTTGCTTTTACTGACCAAGCCGACGGTTCGCGGCGCCGAGCAGACCGGGCGGCACGTCGTGAATCGTGCACGACAGCCGCACCCGCCCGGCCAATACCGACGCGCTTGTCGCGCACGGCACAAGGCGGGTCTGCGGTATGGGGATACGCTTGACGACCCCGGCCACGTCGACGACGAGTGCGTTGTCATGCACGCTGAGGTTGGCCGTCGCGCTCACGCCGGCCACGGTGACCTTGAGCTGCCCGTTGGCGGCCACCACCCCCAGCCCGACCGCTTTGCCCAGCTGCGCCACGACGATGTCGACGGTGACGGTGCCTTCGTCCACGTCCACCAGCTCGACGGCCCGCTCGTGCAGAAGCTTGCCCCGGTTGATTCGCACGCCGTGCAGCTCGACGTCGACGTCCGAGAACGTGAGCCCGCCGGCCCGCACGTTTCTGAAATGGCCCGCGGTCTCCGAGACCTTGCCCGCCAACAGCAGCGCGGGAACGAACGGGAAGGCGCGGATGTGTGCGCTGACCGATGCGGCGGGCGGCAACTCGGCGCGCGCCCTGTTTTCGATCTGGCCTTCAGCCCACGAGCGGGCGCCCACGTCCCCGCCTACTCCAAGGCCACCGAGAACGACGATGGCGATGACGAGCCGTCGCATCCGGGGCCGTCAGCCCTCGACGAGATCGCCGAGGCGGTCGACCTGCACGCCCAGGTCGTGGAGCCACTCGACCGCCCGCTCCACCGCTTCGTCGTCGCCGCCCAGCTCGCAGACCATCCAGCCCACGGACTCTTCGACCTTGGCCCGGCGGATGTTCGGCATCACGTCGAACTCGCGCACGAGTCGGGCGATGATCGGCTGGCGGATCAGGTGCTCGGGGAATGTCAGCTTTAGGCGGACCGACGTCTGGTTGCTCACGCGGATCCGTCCCTTGCATCCAGGCGCACCGGACTGTCGTCGAGAGCGGCGTTCAAGTTGCCCGACCGTAGGCCCTCGAGATCGAGGGTGACGTAGCGGTAGCCGGCGGAGCGCACCGCAGCGACCACGGCGTCGCGTTGCCCGATGGCCCTGGGCAAGTCGTCGAGCGGCAGTTCGAGGCGCGCCGTGTCGCCGTAGTGGCGGACGCGCGATTCAGCGAAGCCGAGAGCCCGCAGCGAGCGCTCGGCCCGGCCCACGGCGTCGAGCACCCCGACGGTCACCGGCGTGCCGTAGGGGAGCCGCGACGCCAGGCACGCGGCCGCCGGCTTGTCCCACGTTCGCAGGCCGAGCCGACGCGACGCCGCCCGCACGTCGGCCTTGGTGAACCCGGCATCGACGAGCGGAAACACGGCGCCACGGTCCGCCGCCGCCTCCTGACCCGGGCGGTGATCGCCCAAGTCGTCGACGTTGACGCCCAACGTAACGGTGGCGCCGTCCCGTACCGCGTCGAGGGCGTCGAGGGCGTCGAGCAACTCGGTCTTGCAATGGAAGCAACGATCGCCGGCGTTGGCCACGTATGCGGGGTTGGCCAGTTCGTCGGTGACGACCGACCGCCAGCGCAACTTCCACTCGGCGGCCAGCCCCTCGCAGTCGTCGAACTCGTCGCCGGCCAGCGACGGCGACACGGCAGTAACGGCGAGCGCGTTGTCGGCCAGCTCGTCGTTGGCGTCCCAGGCCAGGAACGCCGAGTCGGCGCCGCCGCTGAACGCGACGACCACTCGTTCGAGTTGCCGCAGCCGGGCCCGGAGCGCAACGAGGTCACCCATACCCGTTGCTCGACCTGACCGATCCGGGCGCGCCCACCCTTTCGTCCTACCACGGTCGCGCCGAGGTGCCCGTGGTTCCGCCCGCGAAGAAAGGTCGGAACCCCTTGATTCGGGGCGTTCGGTGCATATGCTTCCGGGCCAGCAAGCTCAGAACCGAACCACATGGGAGGCCCAAGGCATGTCCCGATCGACGAGCCGACACTGGCGGCTTTTGGCGGCACTGGCTGCGGCCAGCATCTTGTTCGCTGCCTGCGGCAAGAACGACAACAACAACAAGGACAGCGCCGGCGGCGGCTCGGGGGGCAAGAAGACGGTGGGCATCGCCTTCGTCGGCCCGCTCACCGGCGACAACGCGAACCTCGGGATCAACGTGCGCGACGGCATGCGCGTGGCGGTCGAGGAAGCCAACGCCAAGAGCAAGGATCACACGTACGTCATCAAGCCCTTCGACACCCAGGGCGACCAGGCGCAGGCACCGGGGCAGGCGGCCAAGTACATCCCCGATTCCCAGATCGTCGGCGTCGTCGGCCCGACGTTCTCGGGTGAGACCAAGGCGGTGCTCCCCGACCTCGAAAAGGCCAAGCTCGTCATGATCAGCGCGTCGGCTACCAACGCCGGGCTGCCCACCGTGCTGCCCGACGAGAGCGTGTTTCACCGCGTGATCCCCGACGACGACGTGCAAGGCCTCGGTGTCACCAACTACGTGACGAAGGGCCTCAAGGTCAAGAAGGTCGCTTTGATCCACGACAACAGCCCGTACGGGAAGGGCCTGTGGGAAGG
>JACDEA010000129.1 GCA_013816725.1 Actinomycetota bacterium | reverse complement strand
AGCTCGTATCGCTGGCCCGTTCGGCGGTCCTCGTCGGCCCCGAGGGCGGCTGGGCGCCCGAGGAACTGGCGGCGGCGCCGGTCACCGTCGACCTCGGACCCACCACCCTGCGGGCCGACACCGCGGCCATCGCTGTCGGCGTTCGCCTGACCGCCCTGCGAGCGTCGTCAGCGTGATCGTGGGCGGAAATGACCACATTGGGTGGTGGTCGAGTACGTTGCGTGGGGATAGGATCGCCAGCGGAAAGGGGTGCCAACCGTGAGTGATCCGGCAGCGCCGAACTATTCGATACGTGTGGGCGAGCGCCTTCGGGCGACGCGCAAGGAGCTTCGTCTGTCCCTCCAGGCGGTCGAGGCCCAGTCCAACCAGGAGTTCAAGGCGTCGGTGCTCGGTGCCTACGAGCGGGGCGAGCGGGCCATTTCCGTGCTCCGGCTCCAGCGCCTGGCCAGCTTCTACGGCGTGGCCGTCGACGCGCTCTTGCCGCCGACCAACGAGGTCTCCCACGAGGACGGCGAGGCTGGCCTCACCATCGACCTGCGCACCGTGGTGGCCGACGCGGCCGAGCTTCCCAGGATGGCGGCCGCCGGGGCCAACGACCTTGTGGCCCGCTACGCCGGGGTGATCCGCAGCCGGCGCCGCGACCCCAGCGGGCCTCTCAGCCTGCGGGCAGAGGACGTCTCCACGCTGAGCATGCTGCTCGGTATCCCGGCTGATGAGGTTCGCCGCCGCCTGGGCGAACTCATCGCCATCGCTTGAACTTCGGCGTCTACCTCCACATCCCGTTCTGCGCGCGGCGCTGCGACTACTGCGCGTTCGCGACCTGGACCGACCGCCACCACCTGATGCACGGCTACGCCGACGCGTTGCGGGCCGACATCTCCGGCGCGGTGGCGGCCGGGATGCCGGCGGCCACCTCGGTGTTCTTCGGCGGGGGAACGCCGTCGCTGCTGCCGGCCGAACAACTCGTCGCTGTGTTGGGTGCCATTCCGCGGACGGCCGATGCCGAGGTCACCGTCGAGTGCAACCCGGAGAACGTCACCGCGCCGTTGCTGGCCGCGTACCGCGGCGCCGGCGTCAACCGCATCTCGCTGGGCGTGCAATCGATGGTCCCGCACGTGTTGCGCGCGTTGGGGCGGGCCCACCACGCCGACGCCGTCCCCCGAACCGTGGGCCTCATCCAGGCGGCCGGTTTCGAGAGCTTCAGCGTCGACCTCATCCACGGCGCGGTGGGGGAGTCGCTCGACGATTGGACCGCCACCCTCACGCGGGCCCTCGACCTCGACCCGCCTCACCTCAGCGCCTACGCGCTCACCGTCGAAGCGGGCACGCCGTTGGCCAGCGATCCGGCCCGCTTCCCCGACGACGACGACCAGGCCGACAAGTACGTGGTGGCCGACGCGCTGCTCGCCCAGCGCGGGCTGGCCAACTATGAGATCTCCAACTGGGCCCGGCCCGGCCACGAGTGCCGCCACAACCTCCTCTACTGGTCGCAGGGCGACTACCGAGGTTTTGGCGCCGCCGCCCACTCACACGTCGACGGCCGCCGCTTCTGGAACGTGCGCACCCCCGAGCGCTACATCGACGCCGTTGCCTCGCGGCGATCACCGGTCGCCGGTGAGGAACGCCTCGACGACGACGCCCGTCGCATGGAAGGGCTGGTGCTGTCCTTGCGGACGAGGCGCGGCGTGCCCGCCGCGTCGCTCGATGTCGACGCCCTCGACGAAGGCCTCGTCGCGCCGACCGGCGACGGCGAACGCGTCGCGCTCACCAGGCGCGGCCGGCTTCTGGCCAACGAGGTTGCACTGCGCGTCTCGTGAGGGTCGTCCACTTCCAACGCAAGCGGGCGGCCTACACGTACAGCATCGAAGCCGAGTTCGACGCCATCCGAGCCGAGCTGGCCGATCGCGGCGGCATCGACGTCGACGTCTTCAACTGCCGCCACTCCAACGTCGGCGTGAGTCGCTGGATGGCCAACGCGGCGCAAGCGCGGCGCCACCAGGGCGACGTGAACCACATCACCGGCGACGTGCACTACCTGGCCTGGTCGTTGGATCCGTCGCGCACGGTCCTCACCGTCCACGACTGCGGCCACGAGGGACGCCAGGCCGGGCTGCGAAAGCGCGCAGTCGGCTGGCTGGCGCTCGAGCGACCAGTCGGCCGCGCCGCGGTCGTAACCACGCCGTCGACGTTCACCCGCGACCGGGTCATCGCGCTGAGCGGCGTCGACCCGTCGAAGGTCGAAGTCGTGCCGCTGTGCATCTCGCCCGCGTTCGCACACGTGCCCAAGGCATTCGACGCCGATCGTCCGACGGTGCTGCACGTGGGCACGCTCCCCAACAAGAACCTCGAACGGCTCGTCGCCGCCCTCGACGGACTGCCCTGTCGCCTCCACGTGATCGGCGAGCTATCGCGCCCGCAGGCCGCCGCGCTGGCCCAGTCCGGCGTGGAGTGGCGCAACTCAACCAACCTCACGCAGGCGCAACTGCTGGCGGCCTACGCCGAGGCCGACGTTCTCGCCTTCGTGTCGACGTACGAGGGCTTCGGCATGCCCATCCTCGAGGCCCAGACCGTCGGCCGGCCCGTCGTCACCAGCAACGTGGCCTCGATGCCCGAGACCGCGGGCGACGGTGCGTGCCTCGTCGATCCGTTCGACGTCGCGTCGATCCGCGCCGGCGTGCAACGGGTGATCGAAGACGGCGACTACCGCGCCCACCTCATCGCCGCCGCCGGCGACAACGTGGAGCGCTTCTCGCCCAAGAAGTCGGCCGACGCGTTCGCCGAGATCTACCGGCGCGTCGCCGGCGAGGGGGTTGTGCCGCCGCGCCCGACGGCGTAGGAATGTGGGGGGAAGAGGGGGCACGAACGAGGCTGGATTCCGCATGGGGTCTCAAGGCCGAGTTTTCGGTCACTACTTACGCGGACGCTCCACGGATGGAGTCGGCACCGTCCGCGTGCCTAGCCGCGGTCGGTAGTCCGCAGATCCTCGCCCGAGAACGGGACGACGCCCGACTGCTCAGGGCGGCGCGGGACATCGAACGTCGGCTCGAGGAGGAACGTGCCCGCGGCGGACACGACGACAGCGGCGCCGATCGCTCACGAGAGTGCGGCCGCGGTTGCTGCACGCTTCCATCGTGCAGCAGCCGTGATGCGGGACCGGCATCGCCTCTGCAGCCATGGCGCCACGGACGCGGCAGCTAGGCCTGTTACTCAACACTGAGCTCCGCTCACTAGTCGCAGCGTACGTTACGCACGTTTGGCGGCTCTTGGCGCGGCAACGAAATAGTACGCGTCAGCCTCGTCGACCTCACGCGCTTCCAACGGTGGCTCCGCCGTGAGCCACCCCGGAAGGGTGAAAAGCGTGTAGCCCACTTCGGTAAGCGCAGCAAACAGATCCGAGGTCGTGTGCCCGTAAACCGACGAGACCCTCTCGGCGTGCTCAAGGACGACGACCGGGCGATGTGCATCTAGCGTCGCTAAACCGCCGCGGATGACGCCGACCTCGCCTCCTTCCACGTCGATCTTGACGAAAGCCAAAGGCCGAGTCGGTGGCCACACGTCGTCCAGCCGGCGAACGTCGACCTCAATTGTCGCTACCTGTTCGTCTGGTCGGTCGAATGGCCGCCGACGCAGCCCGCTGTAAGCGTCATTGGATACGACATGGCAGAACTTCGACCGTCCAGTCGTGTCGCCGAGGGCGGCCTCGATCACAGTCACGCTTGGAAAGTCACGTCGCAGAGTCGCCGCGTGCATCGCGAGTGGTTCGACCGCCACGTGGGCGCCGAACGGCGCCGTCTCTGTGATTGGGCGCAGCAAGTCACCGACGCGAGCACCAACGTCGAGCGCGTTTGCATCACGCCGCAGCACGCGCGCCATGACAGCAACGGTCATCGCGTCGTAATGGTTGACGGCGACTCCTCTGGCAGGGATCAGCCGTCGTACGGCGTGGTAGACCGGTTCGGGCGCCATTGAGCGGAGCCGGCCTCGTATTGCCGGCAGAATGCGACCGCGAATAGCCACGCAATGAGGATGCTAGTTACCGCTCAGGATTGTGGAGCGGCACTATCACTAGCGAGCACTACCGGGCGGAGCCCGGGGGAAGAGGGCTATAACAACGTTTCGCGTTATACCGCCGGCGCGACGGCCTCGGCATTTCAAGCGCTCTACCGGTCACTTCTCGAGCACGAGGGCAGCGGTGTCTTTGGATAAGCCGACTACCGACGCCAAGGCAATACCCAGCGCCGTCGTACCTGGCGAACGCCAGGGCTTTGTCGTGGGAGTGATTGTGATGACTGGGCTGGCTGTCGTTCTTGGTCTCTTCCGCATAGGCGCTCAGAGCCTCTGGACCGACGAGCTGTTCTCGGCACACGTCGCCAGAGGCTCCTGGCAAGCCATGTGGTCGTTCGCCGCCGGGAGCGAGTTTCACTCCGGCGTCTACCACCTCGCTTCCTGGTTGTGGGTGCAGGCGTTCGGCGACTCCGAATCGGCGTTGCGCAGTCCGTCAGTGGTGTTTGGCGTCGCGGCGATGGTCATGGTCATGGTCACAGCGCGGCGGCTGTTCAGTACTCGGACCGCGCTAATTGCCGGTGCGGTGTTCCTCGTCCAGGTTCAGACGGTCCGGTACTTCCAAGAGGCTCGGACGTACAGCCTCGCGATGTTCGCTGCCGCGGCCGCCACGCTTGCCCTTGCCCGCGCGCTTGAGGACGGCTCATCGCGCTCACGCTGGCTTCAGTACGGCGTGGTCGCGGGAGTCGCTTGTTATGCGCACCTGTTTGTTTTCTTCGTGATCGCCTCGCACGGTGTCGCGTTGGTTCTCCGACGGTCCGTGCCGAAGCTTCGGGATGCGTTGCTCGCTGCGGGTGCTTTCTTGCTGGTGACGTCGCCGCTTGTTTTGGCCGCGGCCGTCCGCGAAGGCGACGTTGACTGGCTCCCAGCGACCAACCTGCGCGCGGTGGCATATGCGGCGCGCGCTGTCACCGTCGGCAATGGCACGGCAGCGATGATCCTCCTCGTCGCGCTGTGGCTCTGGAAGCTGTGGACTTCCCGTCAGGGACCGTCGCGAGAGATGACGTCACTGGTCGTGGTCGCATCGTGGGTCGTAAGCCCGTTCGTGATCGCCATCGCGATCGGAACAGTGCGGCCCCTGTTCGTCCCTCATTACCTCAACGTCTGCGTACCGGGAGCCGCTGTTCTGACGGCCGCGACCATTGATTCCTTGATTGCGCGTTCTCGTGCTCTGGGGGCGGTGTCGCTGGCTGTCCTGCTGGTCCACAGCGGTTACTACGTCGCGCGCTGGTACGACGGGACGCCAGCCAAGGAAGACTTTCGCGCCGCTGTTCGGTTTGCCTGCGATCGAGCGAGCCAGCAGCACGCGCGCGTGTTATTCCGGCCCACGTATGTTCGGTCCTCGATGTACTACGCCGATGACGACTGCGGCGAACCGATCGCCGGCAATCTTGCCGTAGTCATCCAACGAGGTGAACCGGCGGAGCCGACACCGTCGGGCGAGAGGGTCATCAGTGTTCGCTTGTTCACTGGAGTGACAGTCGAGACGATCGAGACGAGGTAACTCGGTGCCCGGCGTTCAGGTGTCTGGGGGAAACCTGCTCAGTCAATCTGCTCCCGCCGACGAGCACGACGATTTCCCGACCGACGTCGACGGCGTGCCCGTCGACGTCGAGGTGGTCGGCCCGATCCGTCGGCGGTAACGAGCGCGCGTTACGGGCGCGGCGGCGGCAGTACGAGCACCTGACCAGGATATACGAGATTGGCGTTGGAGGGGTCTCGGAGGCGGCTGCGATTTGCCGCGATCAGATCTTTCCAATAGGGAACGACCTCCGCGGCGGTCGGCGGCCGTTGCCGCGCGGCAGTCATCACCCGCTCAGCGATGGCCCAGAAATGCTCGCCGGGCTTGACGGTCCACGTCGCCGACGAAGGTTCGACCGTCTGGACTCGGCGCGGCACGGGGAGCGGTGCGGCGACGCCCCTTGGCGCTGTCGAGGTCGTTGTCGACGGCGCAGCAGTTTCGGTGTCGGGTAGACGACGCATCACGACGGGTTCCTCGTTGGCCGACGCGACGCTCGGCACGACGAGTGACACGCCGAGCGCGGCGGTGACCACGCGGCGGGCCAGCGCAGGCGTCACCCGATCGAGGGCGGCGGCCAGCAGATTGGCGCCAACGATGCGCAAGGCGATCCCGAGAGTGACGACGGCGCACAGGTAGACCGCCAAAACCACCGTGGCCGTTCTGAGGACCTCGATGACCGTGACCTCCGGAGTCATAGGGCGTCGACGGGGTGGAACACGCGCGCGTCGGCTTCGGGCCCGCGGGCAACGATTTCGAGGCAGCCGTCGTGGTCGACGTCGTCGGTAGTGAGTTCGGTGGCGCCCGCCGCGGTACCGACGAACGACGCCGCCAGCTCGTGGCCCGATTCCGCCCAGCGCGAGAAGACGTAGACCGCTCCGGTCTCGGGCCGCAGTAGAGCGAGTGTGTCCTGCCCGTCGCAGTCCCAGTCGCCGGCCACGACGACGTCGCCGGACCGGCCGACCGCCCACCGGCCCGCCCCCGTCGTCACGACCCCCTCGGCGTAGTCAACCCGTGAAGTCGTCGTCGCTTCGCGCTCCGGCGTGGGCGGAACGACGAGTGGTCGAGGCGGCCGAGAGTGGGCCCGACC
>JACDEA010000128.1:601-6700 GCA_013816725.1 Actinomycetota bacterium | reverse complement strand
TCGCGGACGACCGTTCCGCGCCCGCGAGCGCCGGCAGCTGGCCGCGCTGGCCCGGGTGGCGTCGAGCCGGTGGGCCGATTTGGCCGCGCCCAAGGCGACGACCCACCCGATCTCCTCCTAGATCGCTACCCAGTCCGACCGCGTCGGGCTTGGACGCTGGTGAGTGCCTCGCCGAAGTGCCACTTGTTGCCCTCGAGATCCAGCGCCTCGTAGCGGCGCTCGCCGTAGAACGCGTCGTTGATCTCCATCGTGATCGTGGCGCCGGCGGCGACGGCCTGGGCGTAATGCGCGTCGACGTCGTCGACACTGACGTTCACCATGCAGGTGATCGTGCCCACCTCCTGCGGGCTGAAGATCTGATGCACCTCGTGTTCGGCGTGGCCGATCATCACCACGCCGTCGCCGTACTCGAGCCAGGCGAGCAAGTGGTCGTCGGCGGTCCCCGTGCCCATGCGCGCTTCCCTGCGTTCACGGAAGCCGAACGCGGTGGTGAGGAACTCGAGCGCGCCCATCTCGTCGACATACGCGAGGCGGGGGTAGATCGCAGGGGCTCGCCACTGCGGTTGCGGTTCAACTTCGGTCTTGTCGATGACTGACATGAGTCGGTCCCTTTCTTCGGCCAGCTTCCAGGGGTCGTTCCGCTCCGGTGGTTCGAGCTGATCGACCGGCGTCTTCACTGCTTGTTCCCCGGCGGCGGTGACCAGTTCGCGGATTCTTCGCCTGGCCCGGTTCAGGCGGGACCGCACCGTTCCCACCGGGATCTCGAGGGCGGCGGCGATCTCCCCGTAGGAGAGCTGCTCCCACGCGAAGAGCAAGAGCGCGTCGCGCTCGCCGTCGGGTAGCGACGCGATCGCGTCAGCGACGCGTGGCCAGAGGTGGTGGGCGTCGACGGCGGCGGCCACGTTGTCGGCGAACGCGTCGGATTGCGACTGGCCGGCGAGTTGCGCCGTCGCCGCCAGGCGTCGGCCTTCGGTGCGGCGGTGCCGAGCGAGCAGGTTGGTGGCGATGCCGTAGATCCATGGCCGCGCGCTGCGGTAGGTCGGATCGAAGGCGACGCGCCGCTCGAAGGCGACACGGAATGTTTCGCCCAGGAGTTCGTCGGCGGTAACGCGGCGGATCAGAAAGCGGAACAGCAACGCGGCGTGGCGGTCGAAGACGGCGGCGAAGGCCTGCGGCTCCTCGAGTGAGCGGACGATCACGTCGGCGTCGGATGACTCGTCCATTGCGGCTAGTTCGCCGCGGCGCGGTCGCGGTTCGCGCTGCGTGCTGGTGCCTATGACGCCGCCCACCCCCGCGAACGTTCGACGGCGTGCCGCCAGCCCGCGTGCTTGGCGTCGGCACCAGCCCGGCTCGCCTGCGGGGTGAACTCGCGGTCGAGCACCCAGTGCGACGCGATGTCGTCGAGCGAACCCCAGACCCCCTCCGCCAGTCCGGCGAGGTAGGCCGCTCCGAGCGCAGTGGTCTCCTGCACCGTCGGGCGGGCGACGGGCACTTGCAGTTGGTCGGCTTGCAGTTGGAGCAGGACATCCATCACCGACGCGCCGCCGTCCGCCCGCATCGCCGTGACACGGTGTCCGCTGGCTGCACTCATCGCTTCAACCACGTCGCGGGTCTGGTACGCCATCGCCTCGACTACCGCGCGGGCCAGGTGCGGGCGACCGACGCCGCGCGTCAGGCCGATGAGGGTGCCGCGCGCGTACGGATCCCACCACGGGCTTCCCAACCCGGTGAAGGCGGGAACCAGGTAGACGCCTTCGGTGTCGTCGATGCTGGCGGCCAGCGGGCCGACCTCGGCCGCGTCGGCGATGACGCCGAGCCCGTCGCGCAGCCACTGGATGGCCGCGCCGGTGACGAAGATCGCCCCTTCCAGCGCGTAGGCCACGGTCCCGTCAGCCAGCTCCCATGCCACCGAGGTCAACAGTCCCTCGACCGGCGGGGGACACTCGGACCCGACGTTCATGAGCACGAAGCTGCCCGTGCCGTAGGTGTTCTTGGTCATGCCCGGGGTGAAGCAGGCCTGGCCGAACAGCGCGGCCTGCTGGTCGCCACCGATCCCGCTGACCGGAATCCCGGCGGGGAGGCCGCACCCGTCGACGGTGACACCGAAGCGCCCGCTCGACGGTCGCACCTCGGGCAGCACCGACGCGGGAACGCCGAAGACGTCGAGCAGCTCGTCGGACCAGGCCCGCTCGGTGATGTCGTAGAGGAGCGTGCGGCTGGCGTTGGACGGATCGGTGGCGTGGACCGTGCCGCCGGTGAGGTTCCAGAGGACCCACGAGTCCACCGTGCCGAAGGCGAGGTCGGCGTCGCCGGCGACCCCGCCGTCGTTCAGCAGCCAGTGCAGCTTGGTGCCCGAGAAGTAGGGGTCGAGGACCAAGCCGGTGCGCGAGCGGACGAGGTCGAGGCGGCCGGCGGCTCGCAGCTCGTCGCAATACGCGGCGGTGCGCCGGTCCTGCCACACGATGGCGCGGTGCCGGGGCTCACCGGTGCGGCGGTCCCACACGACCGTGGTCTCGCGTTGGTTGGTGATGCCAACAGCCGCAATAGCGGTGTCGCCGAGCTGCGAACGCAACTCGCCCAGCGTCGTGAGCACCGCGTCGGCGATCTCGATGGCGTCGTGTTCCACCCACCCGGGTTGCGGGAAGTGCTGGGTGAACTCGCGGTACGACCACCCCGCGGGTTGACCGCGCTCGTCGACCGCGAAGGCCCGTACGCCGGTGGTTCCCGCGTCGACGGCGATGACAACGGCCACGCAGCGGACCGTAGTTTGTGCGCGCGATCACAATCGCTAGCTGCGCGCGAATCCTGAAACTTGGCTCTGACCTGCGGGTTTGCCGGACCCAACGCTTGCACCGGTGTAACTACACGGGTGTATCTTGGTGACCCCGGCAACACATGATGCAGGGGTGCAACGGCCCGGCAACCACAAGATGTTGTGGTTCACCCCCCGATGAGAGGATTTAGGCATGGCGATCGCACCGGAGCGGATGGGGATTGGCATCCGCCGCCACTTCACAACGGCAGGGACGCACCCCTACGACGAGGTGGAGTGGGAGCGACGCGACGCTCGCATCACCAACTTCCGGGACGGCACCGTGGCTTTCGAGCAGCTCGACGTCGAGATCCCGAGGACGTGGAGCGTGAACGCGATGAACATCGTGGCGCAGAAGTACTTCCGGGGCCGGCTCGGCGCCGAGGATCGCGAGTGGTCGGTCAAGCAGATGATCGACCGCGTCGCCGACACGATCACCGCACGTGGCATCAAGGACGGCTATTTCGTGGACGACGACGAGAGTGATGCTTTCGCGGCCGAGCTCAAGTCGATCCTCGTGAACCAGCGCGCCGCATTCAATTCACCGGTGTGGTTCAACATCGGCGTCCCGGGCCGCACGCCCCAGTCGAGCGCGTGTTTCATCCTGTCCGTCGACGACACCATGGACTCGATCCTGAACTGGTATGTCGAAGAGGGAACGATCTTCAAGGGTGGGTCCGGCGCCGGCGTGAACCTCAGCCGCATCCGGTCGTCGAGGGAGCATCTCAAAGGTGGAGGGACTGCGTCGGGACCTGTCAGCTTCATGCGGGGCGCCGACGCGTCGGCGGGCACGATCAAGTCGGGAGGCACGACCCGGCGCGCCGCCAAGATGGTCGTGCTCAACGCCGATCACCCCGACATCGTCGACTTCATCTGGTGCAAGGCCCGCGAGGAGCAGAAGGCCCGCGCCTTGCGCGACGCCGGTTTCGACATGGACCTCGACGGCAAAGACAGCCATTCGACGCAGTATCAGAACGCGAACAACAGCGTCCGCGTCACCGACGAGTTCATGCAGGCCGTCGTCGACGACGCGACCTGGGATCTCCGCGCCGTCACCACCGGCGAGGCACTCGAAACGGTGAAGGCGCGCGAACTCTTTCACCAGATCGCACAGGCCGCGTGGGAGTGTGCCGACCCCGGCCTCCAGTACGACACCACGATCAACAACTGGCACACACTCCACGCCAGTGGCCCGATCACCGCCTCTAACCCTTGTTCGGAATATCTCAGTGTGGATAACTCAGCTTGCAATCTGGCCAGCATCAACCTGCTCAAGTTCCTCAACGACGATGGCAGCTTCGACATCGACGGCTACAAGGCCACGATCGAGGTCGTGTTCACCGCGCAGGAAATTTTGGTCGGGCTGTCGGAGTATCCGACCAAGCGCATCGACAAGAACACGCGGAAGTTCCGCCAACTCGGTCTCGGTTACGCGAACCTCGGAGCGTTGCTCATGGCGCAAGGTCTGGCCTATGACTCCGACGAAGGACGCGCGCTGGCTGGCGCGCTGACCGCGCTTATGACGGGCCACGCCTACGCAACGTCGTCTCGCACCGCGGCACGGATGGGACCCTTCGGTGGCTACGAAGAGAACAAGACGCACATGCTCAAGGTTCTCCGCATGCACCGTGATCGCGTCGCCGATATCGATGAGGAGCTCGTGCCGACCGAGCTGCTCTCCGCTGCACAGGAAGCGTGGGACGACGCCGTAGAACTTGGTGAACAATTCGGGGTGAAGAACTCACAGGCCACGGTTTTGGCGCCAACCGGCACGATCAGTTTTCTCCTCGATTGCGACACGACGGGCGTCGAGCCCGACCTGGGTCTGTGCAAGACCAAGAAGCTCGTCGGCGGCGGACACATGTCGATCGTCAACCAGACCGTGCCGCGCGCCTTGCGCAAGCTGGGCTACGACGCCGACCAGGTCCAGGCAATCATCGCTTACATCGACGAGCACAAGTCCATCATTGGTGCGCCGGACTTTCGGTCCGAACACCTCTCCGTGTTCGCCTGCTCGATGGGGGACAACACCATCCATTACATGGGCCACGTCCGGATGCTCGGCGCCGTGCAACCGTTCATCAGCGGCGCCGTGAGCAAAACGGTGAATATGCCCGAAGACGCAACTGTCGAGGACGTCGAGCAGCTCCATATCGACGCCTGGAAGCTCGGCGTCAAGGCGGTGGCGATCTACCGCGACAATTGCAAGGTTGCGCAGCCGTTGGCGAACACCAAGAAGGCGGTCGCCGCCGTTGATCTCCCCGATGGCGCGTCGACGGCTGAGGACGACACACGGTCCCGGCGCATTGCCGAGCTAGAAGAGAAGCTCGCCATCCAGACCGTTGTCGTCAAGCAACCGGTCCGAGAGCGCCTGCCGCGCCAGCGCCGGTCCCGCACCTACAAGTTCCGCGTCGCCGACTGCGAGGGCTACTTCACCGTCAGCGAGTACGACGACGGCCGCCCCGGCGAGCTGTTCATCAAGGCATCCAAGCAGGGCTCCACGCTGGCGGGGATCCTCGACGCTTTCTCGATCTCGATCAGCATCGGCCTGCAGCACGGCGTGCCCCTGCGGACGCTGGTCGACAAGTACGCCAACATGCGGTTCGAGCCGGCCGGCATGACCGACGATCCCGAGCTGCGGCTGTCGACTTCAATCATCGACTACATCTTCCGCCGTATCGCCGTCGACTACATGCCGCTGGAGGACCGCAGGGAGATGGGCATCCTCACCAGCGACGAGCGCACGCAGCCCACCCTGCCCGGCGTCGAAGAGGTGGCCACGCCGACGGTGATCGACCACGCCGGCCCCGGCGCCAGCCCGCAGCTCCCGCTCGAGCATCCTGCGGTCGCCTCGGCCGCGGCCAAGCTCGACGCGCCGCTCTGCTACTCGTGCGGCAACGAAATGCAACGGGCGGGCAGCTGTTACGTCTGCGGCAGCTGCGGCACCACGTCCGGCTGCTCCTAACCAACTGTCTGACAGTTCACGCTCTTTACTTTCGCCGAGGCCGCCTTTCGCGACCGGCTTGGGCGACGGCGGCCGCGAGCAGGTACTCGATCTGGGCGTTGACCGAGCGCAACTCGTCGGCCGCCCACTGCTCGAGCGCGGCGTAGATCGCGGGGCTGAGCCGGAGTAGGTAGCTCTTGCGGGGGGCCACGGTGGCCTAGGTGTAAAGGGACCCGCTGTTGACGACCGGCTGCGCGCCCCTGTCGCTACGAGGGTGGACCGGTGTGACCGCCGCTACTCGTTATGCGAGCTTCCTTGACCGGCGAGTTGCACCGGTCAGGCA
>JACDEA010000128.1:0-591 GCA_013816725.1 Actinomycetota bacterium | reverse complement strand
GGTCAGGCAAGCGGCGACCACGGCAAAGGCGGCAAGGAGGAGACCGCTCTGTGACTCCATGCCGGTCCGCGGCAGTTCCTCGCCGCGCACGACGACCTCGCCGAGCACGGTCGTGACGGGCAATTTGTGGCTGTCGTTGCTGCACACCTGCTTGGCCAGCGGGTCGGTGCCGCACGCCGTGCCGACGTTGTCGACCTCGGCCGTCCCGACGGGAACGGTGAAGTTCTTGGTCAGCGTCGCCGTGGCCCCGACGGCCAGGCTCGGGATGGTGCCGATGGTGCCGAGCTTGTCGTCGGTGACCGCCACGTTCGTGAGCGCGACGTCGCCGGTGTTGGTGACCGCGAAGGAGTAGGTCACGACCTGGCCGGCGACTGCGTTGTTGGGGCCGGTTTTGTTGACCGAGATGCCGGGGTGGATGACGACGAGGTGGTGCTCGTCGTGGTCGCAGACCTCGTGGGCCAACGGATCGTCGCCGCAGGCCGTGGCCGTGTTGTCGACCGAGGAGCCGGCGGGAACGGTGAAGTTCTTGGTCAGCGTCGCCGTGGCCCCGACGGCCAGGCTCGGGATGGTGCCGATGGTGCCGAGCTTGTC
>JACDEA010000127.1 GCA_013816725.1 Actinomycetota bacterium | reverse complement strand
CGAGGATCAGCAGCGACGGGTCGGCGAGGAACGCCCGCGCGATCGTGATCAGCTGCTTCTCCCCCGCGCTGACATTGGACCCCTCCTCGTCGATCACTGTGTCGTAGCCGTCGGGCAGGGCGCGGATGAATTCATCGGCGCCGATGGCCCGGGCCGCCGCCTCGATGTCGGCCCGGCCGGCCCCGGGCTGGCCGAACTCGATGTTGTCGGCCACCGACCCCGAGAACAGGAAGTTCTCCTGGGTGACAGTGACGACGGCGCGGCGAAGGTCGTCGACGCCCACGTCGCGAAGGTCGATGCCGTCGAGCAGCACGCTCCCCTCGGTGGGGTCGTAGAAACGGCCGATCAGCCGGGCGACGGTGGTCTTGCCCGCGCCGGTTTCGCCCACCAGCGCGACGGTCTGGCCAGCGGGGATCACGACGTCGAGATGGGGCAACACAGGCGCGCCGGGGCGGTAGTGGAACGCGACGTTCTCGAACCGCACCTCGCCCTGCGCGTTGTGCAGCGCGACCGGATGCACCGGCTCGGCCACCGCAGGCGGCTCGTCGAGCACGCCCGACAGCTTCTCCAGCGCGGCGGCGGCCGACTGGAAGGCGTTGTAGAACTGGGCCAGCTCCTGGACCGGGTCGAAGAACCGCCGCAGATACAGCAGGAACGCGATGAGCACGCCGACCTTGATATCGGTGTGCACGACCCGCTCGCCGCCCACGAACAAAACCGCAGCCGAGCTGATGCCGCCGACAATCCGCGTCCCCGGCCCGTAGATCGCGATGAGCCGCGCCGCCCACCGATTGGCCTCGCGGTAGCGCCCGTTTACGTCCTCGAAGATCTCGCGGTTGCGCGGCTCGCGCCGGAAGGCATGGACGGCGCGGATACCGGCCAGCGACTCGACGAAATGGACGATTACCAGGGCAACCGCCTCCCGCGTCGCCCGGTAGGCCCGGGCCGAGTTGATGCGGAACCAGATCGTGCCGATGACGACGAGCGAGAACGCCATCATCGCGATGAGCGAGAGCGGCACGTCGAGCAGGAACATCAGCGTGATGATGCTGATGACGGACAAGAGCGACCAGGCCAGCGTCTGCAACCCGTAGGTGAGCAACTCGGAGATGGCGTCGATGTCCGATGTCAGCCGCGACACGACGCGCCCCGACGTGTAGCGCTCGTGGAAGCTGATCGACAAGCGCTGGAAGTGGTCGTACAAGCGCAGCCGTAGGTCGTAGAGGATGTCCTGGCCGATGCGACCCGTCAGGCGATTGAACAGGTAATCGCACGCGCCCTGCACGAGCGTGGCGAAAACAAAGACGACGATGATGACGATGAGCGGCCGGGCGCTCCCGCCATCGAGCAACGGCGGAATACCCCGGTCGATGGCCAGGTGCACCAGCCACGGCCCGGCCAGGCTCGTGCAGTTGAACGCGACGATGACGGCGAGCGACAACCAGATCGTCCGCTTGTGCGGCCGCATCAGCGACGCCAGCAACTTCCGGCTGCGGCTGCGAAGGAAGCTGCCCAGACCGGGCGTGCCGATGTCGTCGACGTCCTCGGCGGCCACGCCGCGCCACGTATCGGTACCGGCGCTCATCACGCAACCTCTCTGTCGCGCTTGGCCAGCTCTTCGGCCTTCTGGCTGAGAATCTCGCGGTAGGCCGGGACGGAGTCGAGGAGCTGGCTGTGCGTCCCGACCGCAGCGATGGTGCCGTTCTCCAGGAGCGCGACGCGATCGGCCAGGGCGACGGTGGACGGGCGATGAACGACCAGGAGTGCGGTGGTGCCGGCCAGCACGCGCTTGAGCGCCTCCTCGACGAGGGCTTCGGTGTGGACGTCGAGTGCGGACAACGGATCGTCGAGCACCAGCACGCGGGGCCGGCCGATGACGGCTCGGGCCAGCGCCAGGCGCTGACGCTGGCCACCGGAGAGTGACAGCCCCTGCTCGCCGACGCGCGTGTCGAGACCCCACGGCAGGTCGTAGGCGAACCGGGCCTGCGCTACGTCGAGTGCGCGCGTCAGGTCTTCCTCACTGGCTGCCGGGCAACCGAGGAGAACGTTCTCGCGGACCGACGCCGAGAACAGCACCGGGTCCTCGAAGGCGACGGCGACGTGGCGGCGCAACGACTCGAGCGTGAGGTCGCGCACGTCGTGCCCGTCGAGGGTCAAGCGCCCGCTGGTGACGTCGTAGAGCCTGGGGAGGAGGGAGGCCAGCGTGGTCTTGCCGCTGCCGGTGGCGCCAACCAGCGCGAGGGTCTCGCCCGGTGCGATCTCGAGGTCGATGTCGTGCAACACGGGCGTGCGGTCCCCGTAGGCGAAGCCCACGCCTTCGAACCGAACGCGCCCGGTCGCCGTCGCCAGCGCCAGAGCGCCCGCCTTGTCGACGATGTCGGGCTCGGTGTCGAACACCTCGAAGATGCGGGCCGACGCCGTGCCCGCCTCTTCGGCCATGGCCAGGATCTCGCCCAGGCTCTCGACCGGCCACACCAGCATGAGCGTCAGCGAGATGAAGGCGGCCAGCTCGCCAAGGGTGAGGCCGCCGTTGCCGACCGCGAACGCACCGCCGAGCACGACGGCGGCCAGCGTGAGGTTGGGGATCAAGCTGAGCATCGCCCACAAGTTGGCCCGCAACAGCACCTTGTCCATGCTCGACCGCTGCACGACGCGCGCGCTGGCCGCGAACTTCTCGAGGACGAGGCGGCGCCGGCCGAAGGACTTGATCACGCGCACCCCGCCGGCGCCCTCCTCGACCAGTGTCGTGAGGTCGCCCTCCTCGTCCTGCAACCGGCGCGACACCGCGCCGTACGTGCGCTCGAAGCGGGCCGACAGCAAGAAGATCGGCACCGCCGACGCGGCGACAACCAGGCCCAATCCGACGTGCATGCGAACCAACAGCGCGATGACCGTGACGAACGTGGTGATGTTGACGACCAGGAACACCAGCCCGAAGCCCATGAACCGCCGGATCACGACGGGGTCGGAAATGGCCCGCGACAGCAGCTGACCCGACTGCCACTGGTCGTGGAACGCGATCGGCAGCCGCTGCAAGTGGGCATAGAGGTCGTTGCGGATGTCGGTCTCGATCCCCATGGCCGCGTGGGCCAGCACGAACCTGCGCAGCATGGCCGTGCCGCCTTCGAAGATGCCAAGCGCGAGTGCGAGCAAGGCCAAAGGCCACAGCCCGCCGCCATCGCCGCGAGCGACGGGACCGTCGATCACGGACTTGGTCACCAGCGGCATGGCCGTGGCCGCGGCGAGGCCGGCGAAGGCGGCGAGGACCATCGCCACCATCGCGCCGGCATAGGGCCGGACATACGCGCGGACGCGCCAAAGGCCGGAGAGGTGCATGGTTGTTTTGACCGTACTTGGGCGGTGTGCGGGCGACGAACGATTTACGACGGCGCCGGCGCGGCGTCTTTGCCGATCACGCGCTGCGCGAAGCGGTGCTCGATGTCGTGGCCCAATGGCCGCGGCGCCGGAGTTTCACGACGGGAACTCGCCGACTGAACCCGGGGATCTTGACCGGGCCCCCGGGCTCGACGACCGCGGTATCGGGCACCTCGGTTATCGACGGGGTGGCCAACACCTCATGGGGCGCGGCGATGTCGCACAGGCGGGACGCCAGGTTGACGGCCGTGCCGATGTAGTCGTCACCCTCGAACAGGATGACGGGACCGCGGGCCATTCCGGCGCGCAGGGCCAGTGGCGCCTGGATCTCGTCGAAGTGGCGTTCGACCTCCAGCACCGCGTCGACCAGCGCGCCGCCGCCGTCGACGGCCACGAACATGGCGCCGTCACCGAGCCACTTGGCGACGCGCACCCCATGATCGGACGAGACCTTTCGCACGCAGGCGCGGAAGTCCCCGAGGACTTCGACCGCCCGCTGGTCGCCTTCGGACTCGGTGAAGGCCGTGAACCCGCAGAGGTCTATGAACGCGAAGGTCCGCTCAACCCGCATACGCCAATGATGCCCATTGCTAACTAGAGTTAGCACGTCCTATACGTGTGTCTTCTGTCACAGTGGCGACGAGGAGGGCGAGAGCGACCACGATCACGACGGCCAGACCGACCAACTGGCCCACTTTGTCGCTTGTCTCGAACGGGTCGAGGTGCGTGGCGTGGTACAGCTCGTGCGGAAGAGCGCCGATCAGATAGGCGACGGCGGTTATCTGAATCAGGCGCCGGGTGGTCCACAACAGCGCGCCGATGGCAAGGGCCGTCATCGCCAGGTTGAGCGAGCCGAAGTCGGTCACCAGGTGGTGGTTGTACGGACCGTCGAGCTGCACCCAGTGCCGGCCCATGCCCGGAAAGTCGTCGTAGAACGAACGGGGCGCCAGCGTGGCCCACAGACCGATCGGGCCGCTGCTCAACGCGAGGATCACCAAGCCAACGCGCTTCATGCGGCGATTGTAAGGACGGGCCCGTCGAACAAGGCGGATGGATGGAGGTAGGCGCCTTCTAGTCCCCGACCTCGCCATCGAGCCATCACCAATGACACGTCTTCGTCATTGTGGACTACGCGCCCCTGTCCGTACCGTGGCCAGTGGGGAGGCGTTGACGCTCCGTCCAACTGAAATTGGTCGCTAGGACGAAGAACAGCCAGGCGAACCCGGCCCCGACAACTTTCTAGTTGGAGGCCGACCTGTGACCCGTCTTCGTTCCCGCGCCACGCGCGGAGTCCTCATCGCCGCGCTTACGGGCGTCCTCGTGGTTCTGTGGTCAACCGCCGCCGTACGCGCCGTCACCGTATCGCCCGGGACCGCAGGCGGCTTCGAGGCCGATGGCAACGTCGCCGTCGACACCGCCGGCAATCGCGACTGGTCGAACGTCGCGGTGACCAAGGTCATCGACGACTCGCTCGACAGCGGGTTCCAAGGGTCGTCCAAGGAAGAAGAGCCCACGAACTGGACATGCAACACCGGCGGCGCCAGTCCGCCCAAGGGCAACATCCTGCGCGCCTACTCGAACTTGCGAATCGCCGCCAACCCGAACGTCGCCTTCTTGAACCTGGCGTTCGTGCGCGAGAGCGGGCTGGGCGACACGCACGTGAACTTCGAGTTCAACGCCAACGCAACGCCGGCGCCGGCCGCCGTCACCGGGCCCTGCCCGATCAACCGCGCTCCCGGGGACTTCCTGCTGACCTACGACTTCGACGGTGGCGCCAACCCCGCCAACATCCGGGCCTGGTCGTGGGACGGCTCAGCGTGGATCGAGCGCGTGCTTCAGTCCTCCGACGCATCGGCGGCGACAAACGCCGCCGCGATCACCGACACGGTGAGCGGCAACGCCTCGGTCGGCGCCCGTGAGTTCGGCGAGGTCACCCTCAACCTCCTGGCGCGTGGGCTGCCCGCGATGCTCGGGTGCCCCGGCCGGTCGACCGTCCTCAACGTTCGCAGCCGGTCGTCAGCGTCGATCACCTCAGCCCTGCAGGACAAGCTCCCGACGACGACATTCAACGTCGACACCTGCGGCAGGGTCGTGCTGCACAAGGTCGATGATCATGCGCCCGCCCACGCGCTGGCCGGCGCCACGTTCGGCCTCTACGGCAACGCCAACGCGTCGGGGGCGCCCATCGCCACGTGCGTCTCGGTCGCCGCCGGCACGTGCAGCTTCGACCAGGTGACGCCCGGTGACTATGCCGTCAAGGAGATCTCGGCGCCCGCGGGCTACAGCGCCGACCCGGCCATCCGCACAGTGACGGTCGGCTTCGGACAGACGGTCGACGTGGCCACACCGTTCGTCGATCCTCGCGACACCGGCTACGTCCGCATCAACAAGCAGGTACGCGACGACAACGGCGACATCGTCACTCCCGTGGACCCCCACGTCCTCGACGGCACCGCGTTTGTGATCTACCGCGACGCCAACAGCAACGGTGCGCTCGACGCCGGTGAGGAGGCCAAGCTCTGGCCGGCCGAGACCATCCCCGCAGCGTGCACGATCACCGGCGGTACGGGACGCTGCGACGCGGGACCGCTCCCCACCGGCAACTACCGCGTGCACGAGACGGTGGCGCCGCCCGCGAGCGCCGTCGGCCCCGACGTGAACGTCGACGTCGTCAAGGGCACCGCGTCGAGGCCGACGTCGGTCACATACGTCAACACGCTCTCGCCACTGAACATCAGCCTCGTGAAGGTCGGCCCCCCCATGGCGCACGTGGGCGACGTCATCGGTTACGAGTTCACCGGGGCTACCACCGGGCCCCGCCTCCACGGCGTGACGCTGACCGACACCGTGGCCGGCGGATGCACCAGCGCCATTTCGGCCGCCACCGGCGACAACGGCGACGGGTTCCTGTCGCTGGGCGAAGCATGGCACTGGACGTGCACACACACCATCACCGCCGCCGACGGCGATCCCTTCACCAACCACGCCAAGGTCGCCGGCGTTGATGACTACGGCCGCACCGTCGAGGCGCCCGCCATCCACGTGGTCGATGTCATCCACCCCGGCATCCACATCGTGAAGTCGGCGGTGTCCTCGGCCCACGAGGGCGACGTGGTCACCTACTCCTTCGCGGTCACCAACACCGGCGACGTCGCGCTCACGAACGTGGCGGTCACCGACGACAAGCTCGGCACCATCGGCACCATCCCGAGCCTGGTCGTCGGGGCCACGGCGACGCTGACCAAGAACTTCACCGTTCCCGCCGGCTCCTCGGTCGACAACACGGCCACGGCCTGCGGCGACGATCCGTTGGCCCACGAGGTCTGCGACCACGACGAGCACCA
>JACDEA010000126.1:3054-6723 GCA_013816725.1 Actinomycetota bacterium | reverse complement strand
GCCCGCAGTGCTTCGCCTGCCCCGACTCCCGATGCCCGGGGTCCCGTCGATCGAGCCGCCCCGCCACGAGGGCGTGGTCCGCGTCGGGCGACGCCGGGCGCTCGGCTACGCCGAGTTCGGCGACCCGTCGGGCCGGTTGGTGCTGTGGCACCACGGCACGCCCGGTGCGCGCCGGCAGATCCCGTTGAAGGCCCGGCGGGCCGCCGAGCGCCTCGGCCTGCGGCTGGTCTGCGTCGAGCGGCCGGGTGTCGGCGACTCGACCGACCACCGCTACAGCTGCATCCGGGACTGGGCCGTCGACGCGGCCAAGGTCGTCGATCATCTCGGTCACGACAAGTTCGCGGTGGCCGGCCTGTCCGGCGGTGGGCCCTACGCCCTGGCCTGCGCCCACGAATTGCCCGAGCGCGTCCCCGTCGTCGGATTGCTCGGCAGCGTCTCGCCCGTGGCCGGCGCCGAAGCCGCGCCCGGCGCCAGCATCGTCGCGCTGGCCAAGAGGTTCCAGGGCGTCCTCGACCCGATGCGGTCGGTCCTCGGATCCGGTCTCTGGCTCGCCCTCCAGCCGTTGATGCCCGTGGCCAACGTTGCCTACGACATCTACGCGTCCCGCACGCCCGAAGGCGACCAGAAGGTGTTCGCCGATCCCGATATCAAGGCCATGTTCATCGACGACATCGCCAATGGGAGCCGCCGCCGTTTCGCCGCCGTCACGCACGACGTTGCGCTGTTCGGGCGGCCGTGGGGCTTCAACATCGCCGAGATTGACGCGCCGGTGTTCTGGTGGCACGGCGACGCCGACAACATCGTGCCGATCGCCCACGCCGAACACTCCGTCGCGCTGATGAGAGCCTGCGAGTACTACGTGCGCCCCGCGGAGAGCCATCTCGGCGGCTTCGGCGTGGCCGACATGGTGCTCGAGACGCTGGCCAAGGCCTGGGTCTAAACGCTTCCGCGCGGATTTCGGCACGGCTGGCGGGCCAAAATCCGCGCGGAAGGGCTAGGCGAGACAGCGGAGCGGCTGGCCGCCGTTGTACGTGATCATGTCGGCGAACGCTTGCGGGTCGATCGGCGCGCCCAACGGCTCGCCCCGAAGCTCGGAGTAGGCGCGGTAAAGGTTGCCGACGATGCGTTCTGGATCCAAGAGGTCGGCGAAGTCGCCGAGGTCGGTCGCCGTGGCCAGTTCGAGGGGCGGGGTGCCGGCTTCGAAGCCGGGCCGGGCGACGTCCTGCACGAAGCGGAGGTACGCCGCCTGCGCGTCGATGGCGTCGCCACTGCAGACGGCGCCGTGGCCGGGGACGACCGTCTCGGGACCGAGCGCCCGGATGCGCTCGAGCGCGGCCAGGCTTCCCGCCACCGAGCCCATCACCACGAACGGGGTGCCGCCGTTGAACACGAGGTCGCCGGCGAACAACAGCCGCCGCTCGGGCAGCCACGCCACGATGTCGTTGGTGGTGTGGGCGGGACCCATGAACTGAAGCTCGATGCGAAGGTCGTCACTGAACACAGTGAGGTCGTCGGTGAAGGTGACGAATGGCGGGGCGACCTCCAGGTCGCCCCACGCAACACCGGGGAACAACGCGCTGGCGATGTGACCCGACGAGAGCACCTCGTCGCGGCACCGCTCGTGGCCGATGATCGTTGCCGCCGGCAACAGGTAGTTCCCGTGGGTGTGGTCGCCGTGGTGGTGCGTGTTGATGAGCGTGCGCAGCGGCAGCGCGCTCACGCCGCCGATGGCGGCGACAAAGTCCCGCGTGCGCCGCTCGGTGAAACAGGTGTCGATCACCGTGACCGCGCTGCCGCCGACGACGAAGCCGCAGTTGTTCAGTCCCCACGACCCGTCGAGCTGGACGTAGGCGAAGATCCCTGGCCCCACCTCCTCGACGACCGGCGGGGGAGCCTCGGCGTGGTCGTGTTCGGCGGGCGGCGAGCTCATGACCTAAACAATGGCAGTGCGGCGCCCGCACCCCCGTCGCGCCCCCCTAACGGGGTCGGGCGGTCTCATCCCTGCTGGCCCGGCCGACGCCGTGCCCACGTTCGCGCGTGTCAACGGGTCGGGGGTGGCATCAAGGGCGAGCCTGCGATCTCCTCGTGGTCATCGGCCCGCCGCGACCTGTTCGCTCGCGACGATGACGACGGCCTGTGGCAGAGCGACTACACCGCCGGCCGGTCGTCGTGGGAGAACCTGGACGGCAAGCTGAAGTCGCGGAGGTCGGGCTACTTGGTCGCTTGGAGCTTGGGCCGGACGGTGTCGGAGAACAGGCGCAGGTTGCGCTCGGCCTCGTCCGTCGGCATGTCGGCGTAGGAGCACACGGCGACGAATGTGTCGTTGCCGACCATCGAGCGCACGTCCATGATCTTCTCGAGGCACTGTTCGGGCGTGCCGTAGATCTGGAGGTCGACGAAGAAGTCGACGCCGCTCTGCTCGCCGTACTTGTTCAGCGCCTGCGACATCTTGCCGTAGTACTCGTAGCCCTTGGTCCCGGCGAAGTGGTCGCCGCTGAGCTGATAGTGCTCGAGCACCGTGTGGTAGTAGCCGCCGATGTAGCGGGTGGCCATTTCCTTGGCCCGATCGGCGTCCTCGTCGCAGAACACCCAGCCTGCACTCACGGTGGGCGGCGCCTCGGCCTCGTTGATCTCGCGGTACAGCTCCTGGTAGGTGCCCAGCTCGGCCATCATCGAGTCCCACGGCTTCTGCGGGATGATCAGGATGCCGACGCCAAGCTGGGCCATGATGCGGCTCGATTCGGGCGACACCGCGGCGGCGTAGGTGCGGCCCTTGAACGACTTGAACGGCGCCGGGCGCAGCTCGCGGTGGGGCTGCGAGAAGTGCGTGCCCTCGTACTTCACGTAGCCGTCCTCGAGTCCGGCCAGGATCATCTCGGCCGCCTCGACGAACCGCTCGCGGGACTCGTCCATCGGCACGCGGAAACCGCCGAACTCCACCTGGCCCAGCCCGCGGCCCATGCCGAGGATCATGCGGCCGCCCGACAGGTTGTCGAGCATCGAGACCTGCTCGGCGACGCGGATCGGGTCGTGCCAGGGCAGCACGACGACCATCGAGCCGAGCTGGACCTTGGTGGTGCGGCCGGCCATGTAGGTCAGGAACTGGAGAACGTCGGGGCACATGGTGTAGTCGGTGAAGTGGTGCTCGACACCCCACACCGACTCGAAGCCCAGCGGTTCGGCCAGGTCGGCCAGCCGGAGCTCGTCTCGGTAGACCTCGTGGTCCGACCGTTCGGCCGACGCTTGGAAGATTGATGCGTATCCGACGTGCATGTCGCCATCCTTGCACCTCGGTACTGTCCCGGCGTGGCTGACCGGCTGGGCGCGGCGTTGCGGACGGCGCTGACTGCCGATCCCGACTCGCCCTGCCTCGAGTTCGATGGCGCGTGGACGACATGGGGGGACCTGGCCCACGGAGTGGACGCGCTCGACGAGTCCTTGTCGGCCGCCGGCCTTGGGCCTGGGGCTGCGGTCGGCGTGGTTATGCGCAACCACCCCGACTCCGTCGTCGCGCTGGCGGCGCTGCTGTCCACCGGTCGCACGCTCGTCGTCTTCGCGCCTCATCTTCCCCCCGACGCGCTGGCCGCCGACATCGAACGGCGCGCCGTCCCCGTTGTGCGCTCCGTCCCCGTTCCGCGCGGATTTTTGCGTGTAGAGCACGCCAAAATC
>JACDEA010000126.1:0-3044 GCA_013816725.1 Actinomycetota bacterium | reverse complement strand
CGCAGAAGCGATGCCGGGGGTCGCGGTCGAGATGCTCACTAGCGGAACAACGGGTCCGCCCAAGCGGGTGCCCCTTCCCTACGCCACCCTCGAGCAGTCGATACTCGGGGGAGCGGCTCGCCCGCCGTCGGGCGCCCGCATCATCTGGGCGCCCATGGCGCATTTGGGCGGGATCTGGGGCGTGCTCCAGAGCCTCGTCGGCGGCCAGCAGATCGCGTTGATGGAACGGTTCGAGGTCGACGGGTGGGTGGCCCGGGTCCGCCAGCACCGCCCCGGCGTGACCGGGCTGCCGCCGGCGGGGCTGCGCATGGTCCTCGACGCCGGCGTCGCCAACGACGCGCTGGCGTCGCTCCAGGCCATCACCACCGGGACCGCTCGCGTGGGCCCCGAACTCGTCACCGAGTTCGAGGATCGCTACGGCATACCGGTGCTGGTCACGTACGGCGCCACCGAGTTCGCCGGCCCCATCGCCGGGTGGACGGTCGACGATCGCAAGGCCTTCGGCCGGGCCAAGCCGGGCAGCGTGGGTCGTCCGTACAAAGGGGTCGAGGCCAGGGTGATCGACGGCGTGCTCGAGGTGCGGGGCGGCCACCTCGGGCCTGAGTGGCGGCGCACGAGCGACCTGGCCCACATCGACGACGACGGGTTCGTCTATATCGACGGCCGGGCCGACGACGCCATCGTGCGGGGCGGCTTCAAGGTGTCGGCCGGCGCGGTGGCCGACGTCCTCGAGCAACACCCCGCGGTGAGCGGCGCCGCGGTGGTCGGGCGGCCCGACGAGCGCTTGGGCGAAGTGCCGGTGGCCGCCGTCGAACTGGCGTCGCCGGTCGACCCCGCCGCCCTCGACGCCTTCTTGCGCGAGCGCCTCCCGGCGTACCAGGTGCCGGTGGAAATCCGCGTCGTCGATGCCATTCCCCGCAACCCCACCATGAAGGTCGACGCCGTAGCCGTTCGCCGTCTGCTTGGCTAGCGGGATGGACCGCTACGACCGCAACGGGCTGACGTTCGACGTGCTGGACGAGGGCCCGATCGACGGCGAGATCGTCGTGCTCCTGCACGGCTATCCCGAGACCAAGGAAATGTGGGAGAAGGTCATCCCCGCCATCACCGGCGCCGGGTACCGCGTGCTGGCGCCCGATCAGCGGGGCTACTCGCCCGGGGCCCGGCCGCGTGGCCGGTGGGCGTACCGGCAGTCCGAGTTGGTGGCCGACGTCGTGGCCATGGTCGACGCGGCGGGCGGTGACGGCTTCCACGTGGCCGGGCACGACTGGGGTGGCGCCGTCGCCTGGGCGCTGGCCACTGCCCATCCCGATCGCGTGCGGTCGCTGACGGTGCTGTCGACGCCGCACCCGAAGGCGATGCTGCGCTCGATGGTCACCAGCGGGCAGGCGCTGCGGTCCTGGTACATGTTCTTCTACCAATTCCCGGTGATCGCCGACTTCAGCACCACCGGGCCGAATCGGCGGCTGTTCCGGCGCACGCTGGTTGGCTCGGGACTGGCCGAGTCACGGGTCGACGCGTACCTCGAGCGGTTCGGCACCCGGCGGGACCTGGCGCCGCTCAACAACTGGTACCGGGCCATGCCGCTTACGCGGCCCAAGCGATACGCGCCGGTTACCGTTCCGACGACGTACGTGTACAGCACCGATGACTTCGCGCTGGGGCGCAAAGCGGCCGACTTGACCGGGCGCTATGTCAGCGGTCCGTACCGCTACGAGGTGCTCGAGGGCGTGAGCCATTGGATCCCCGACGACCGGCCCGACGACGTCGCCCGCCTGATCTTGGAACGGGTAGGTGCCGGCTAACGACATGCCGGTGGCCGAGGTCGACGTCGGCGTTGACCTCGTGCGGGCGCTGGTCGACGCCCAGTTTCCGGCACTGGCGTCGCTCCCGCTGGAACTGGCCGCCAACGGCTGGGACAACGTGTTATTCCGGTTGGGTGCCGATCTCGCCGTGCGCCTGCCGCGCCGGGAGATGGCCGCCGAGCTCGTCGAACACGAGCAGCGATGGCTGCCCGAGCTGGCGCCCCGGCTCCCGTTGCCGATCCCCGCGCCCGTGCACTGCGGCCGGCCGGCACTTGGCTACCCCTGGCGGTGGAGCGTCGTGCCGTGGTTCGCGGGCGACAACGCCGAACACGCACCCGACGTCGACTTCGCCGCCGCCGCCGTCGCCATCAGCGGCTTCCTCGACGCGCTGCACCAAACGGCGCCGGCCGAGGCGCCGACCAATCCCTATCGCGGCGGGCCGTTGCGCGGTCGCGACAGACCGACTACCGAGCGGATCGCACAGCTGCACGACGTGATCGACGGCGACGCAGCCCTCGCGGTGTGGACCGAGTTGCGCGACGTACCCGGCTGGGATGAGCGGCGCACCTGGATCCACGGCGACCTGCACCCGGCCAACATCGTTGTGAGCGACGGCAAGGTCAGCGCCGTCATCGACTTCGGCGACGCCGCCGGTGGCGATCCGGCCACCGACCTGCTCGTGGCCTGGACGTGGTTCCCGACGGCCACCCGGCAGCGATTCCTCGCCCGCTACGACGGAGCCACGCAAGCTCGCGGCCGGGGCTGGGCGATTGAGTGGTCGCTCGCCTGTCTGGCCAACTCGGCCGACAACGAACTCATTGCAACCATCGCCCGACGCACGCTCACCGCCGCTCTCGAGGACTAGCTGATGTTGAGGACTAATTGATGTTGCGCTCGCGGTCCTTCCAGTAGGGCTCGCGCAGCTCGCGCTTCAAGAGCTTGCCGCTGGGGTTGCGCGGAAGGACGTCGATGAAGTCGATCGACCGCGGGCACTTGAACCCGGCCAGGCGTTCGCGCGCGAACGCCATGATCTCCTCGGGCGTGACGTCGGCGCCGTCGGCCTTGACGACGACGGCCTTGACCGTCTCGCCCCAGCGGTCGTCGGGCACCCCGATGACCGCGATGTCGGCGATGGCCGGGTGCAACGACAGCGCGTTCTCGATTTCAGCCGGGTACACGTTCTCGCCGCCCGACACGATCATGTCCTTCACCCGGTCGGTGAGGAACACGAAGCCGTCG
>JACDEA010000125.1 GCA_013816725.1 Actinomycetota bacterium | reverse complement strand
GAGCAGGGGGTGGGGCAGGCCGACGTCGGCCAGTTCGCGGGCGAGGGCGTCGACCGACGGCACGACGTAAGGCTACGGCGCGGTTCTGCGATGCTGAGGAGTCATGCGTCGTTTCTTGCGCGCCGTCATCGCGATCGTGGTGTCGTCGGTGACCGTCCCGGTCGCGGTGGCCGGCACCGTGTTGGCGTCGTTCCTGGTGCTGCCGCTGCCCGCCACCGCGCCGACCCTGCATGCCGCGATCGACAGCCAGATCAGCCACGTATACGACATCAATGGCGCCGAGATCGGCGTGTTCCGCAAGTTCGAGCAGAGTATTCCCGTCCGTCAGACCGACATACCCGCGGTGCTCAAGCAGGCGGTGGTCGCGTCCGAGGATCGCCACTTCTACAGTCACCGCGGCGTCGACATGCGCGGCACCTTCCGCGCGCTCGTGTCCGACCTGCGGGGTCAGGCGATTCGCCAGGGCGGGTCGACGATCACGCAGCAGTACGTCAAGAACGCGTCGCGAAATGACCTCAAGCTGCCGGCCCGCACGTTCACGCAGAAGTTTCGCGAGACGATCCTGGCCAACCAGCTCGAGCGCAGCCGCCGCTACAGCAAGGAGGACATCCTCTTCCGCTACCTGTCGAGCATCTACCTGGGCGAGGGCGCCTACGGCGTCGGCGCCGCGGCCGAGACGTACTTCCGCAAGCCGGTGTCAAAGCTCACGCTGTCGGAGTCGGCGCTCCTCGCCGGCATCATCCCTGCACCGAGCGCGTATCAACCGCGTAGCAATTCGACGGGCGCCGACGCCCGCCGCCGGCAGGTGCTGGCGTTGATGCTCGAGCAAGGTGCGATCAACCAGGCGCAGCACGACGAAGCGGTCGCCCAGCAGGTGTGGTTGGCGGTACGGGGCAAGCCCCCGGGCCCGGCCACCATCGTGTATCCCCCGCAGCAACGACAGACCAAGTTTCCGTACTACGTCGACTACGTGAAGAAGTATCTCGAGCAGCGCTACGGCGAGGACGTGGTGAACAAGGGGGGCCTGCGGATCCAAACGGCGCTCGACCCCGCGCTCCAGGCCGCGGCCGAGAAGTCGGTGGCCGACAGTCTCAAGGGAACCGGTGATCCGCTCGAAATGGCGCTGGCCTCGGTCGAGCCACCCACCGGGTTCGTCAAGGCGCTGGTCGGCGGCCGCGATTTCTACAGTGGGCCGTACTCGCAGGTAAACCTGGCGCTGGCGAACTGCCCTTCGAAGAGCGCCATCAAGTCGCCGCAGAAGATCGAGGTAACCGCCGCGTGCTGGGACGATCCCAAGAACAGCGCGCCGGGCGGCGGCAACGGGCGTCAGACCGGCTCGGCATTCAAGGCCTTCACCCTCGCCGCGGCGCTGCAGCAGGGCATCCAGCCGTCGAAGGTGTACCGGGCGCCGCGGACGATCACGATCGGCAAGTACACCGCCAGCAACAACGAGGGCGAGGGGGGCGGCAGCGCGACCGTCCGCAGCGCGACGACCCACTCGATCAACACGGTCTTCGTGCAGATGATCCAGGACGTCGGCGTGAAGAAGGTGGCCGAGATGGCCAAGAAACTCGGGATCAACACCGCGTTCTACACGCCGGAGATCCACGGCCTTAGCTACACCCTGGGCGTCATCGACGTGGCGCCGCTCGACATGGCCTCGGCCTATGGCGTGTTCGCGACGGGCGGCCAGCGCTTTCCGTCCACGCCGATCGTCAAGGTGGTGACCGCGGGTGGCAAGGTCTTGGAGGACAACCGCAAGCGACAGGGCGAGCAGGTGCTCGAGAAAGTGGTGGCCGACAACGTCACCGATATCCTCCGCACCGTCATCGACAGCGGCACCGGCACCCACGCCAACATCGGTCGTCCCGCCGCCGGCAAGACCGGCACCGGCGAGAACTTCACGAACGCGTGGTTCGTTGGCTACACGCCGACGCTGTCGACCGCGGTGTGGATGGGCTACGCCAACAACCAGAAGACCCCGCTCCGCAATATCAAAGGCGTGCCCCGCGTGTTCGGCGGCACCATCCCCGCCGGCACGTGGAAGGCGTTCATGACCGCCGCGCTCAAGGACGTGCCGATCACCGACTTCAGTGAGCCGGCACCGATCCGCAACGTCGCCGACGCGCTGGAACGCAAGGCCCGGGGCGGGTTCGACGCCGGCCCCAAACGGGGCGTGACCGCGACGGGCGACGGGGGCCCCTATGAGGTCACGCCCGGCGCACCGGTTGCCTCTCCGCCACCGACGACGACGTCGAGTACCGCTCCGAGCGGCGGTGGTGGCGGCGACGACGGCGGCGGCGGCCCGCCGACCACCGGCTTCATATTCCCCTAGGACCCCTAGCGCCGGGCGCCGGCCCCGCTGACCTCGTCGTCGGACGGGCAGCGCAGCACCTTGTCGCACGCCGATCGGATCGGAACGGCGAAATACACGTCGTCGGTCACGAACCCGAGATTGCCGGTGTAACTGCGCGAGGCGACGCCGAGCACTTCGGCCTTCGAGTTCACCAACGGTCCTCCTTGGAAGGACGGGCCGATCGCGGCGTCGTGCTGTATGCCCGCCGATGACACATCGGCCACGAACCCTTGGCTGATGGCGCCGCCTGACGCGCCGAGACCCGACAGTGCGAAGACGCGGTCACCGGTCTTCACCGCAGGGCTCCGCGGCGCGAACGAGATGTGCGGGATGTTGCCCTTCTGCACGATGATCAACGCCAGGTCGTGGTCTTCCTGCCATGTCCACAGCGACGCCTTCACCTGCTGGTCGCCTTGGCGCACTGTGATGGGCGGACCGGGTTGATGGGTCGCGGCCCGAACCGTCGAGTACGACGTGAGCAGAAGTGACTGGCTGGAGTCCGACGCCACGATGAAGCCGGTGCCGACCGTGGCCGCACCGTTTTCGTCGAGGCTCGACACGAAGTAGAGGGAGTCCTTCACCTTCATGATGAGGTTCTCGAGGGTGTCGCCCTCGGCCCGGATCCGCTGGAGCGGTTCCAGCTCCTTTTGGATCTGCTCGCGGGCGTCGGCCCCGGTCTTCTGGATCGTCTTGATCGCGTTCTTGAAGTTGGAGTCGAAGTTCTTGGTGAGGGCGTCGACCTTTTCCTCGGTCCGGTCCTTGCGAAATTGGTAATAGGAGAAGAGCACGACACCACTGAAGGCCGACCCGACGCTGAAAGCCAGGACAAGCATCGCCATCCCGAGCGCGCTCCGCGGCATCACGCGATCCCGCCACTCCCCGGCCATCGGCGAAACCGTAGCGGTCCCTCACGGCGGCAGGAGGGCGGGGCTGGCCGTACCGGCGCGTAGCCTCGCCGTGGTGGAGCCTCGGGACGCGGCGACCGTCATGTTGGTGCGTGACGGCCAGGACGGAATGGAAGTGTTCATGCTGCGCCGCAACCTGGCGTCGACACCGTGGGGCGGGCTGTACCTGTTCCCCGGCGGCGCCGTCGACGAGGCCGATCGCCACGCCGATCTCGAGTCGGCGTGCCGCGGTCGTTCCGACGAGCAGGCCAGCGCGATCCTCGGCTTGGACCGCGGCGGCCTGGCCTTTTGGGTTGCCGCGGTGCGCGAGTGCTTCGAGGAGGCCGGCGTGCTCCTCGCCAGCGACGCCGACGGCGAGGTGATCTCCTTCGCCGACGACGAGACCGCGGCTCGCTTCGACGCGCACCGCACCGCGGTGGACAGCGGTGACCGGCGCATCCTCGACGTATTGACCGCCGAGGCCTTGAGCATCACCGCCGGCGACATCCACTACATGAGCCACTGGATCACGCCCGAGGGCGCACCTCGCCGCTACGACACGCGGTTCTTCGTTGCCGCTGCCCCCCGGTACCAGATCCCGCTGCATGACGACCGCGAGACCATCGCCCACGTGTGGCTGCGTCCCGCCGACGCGCTGGAGCGCCAGCGGGCCGGCGAGCTGGAGATGCTGCCGCCCACCATCGAGAACCTGAAGGCGATCGGCCGGTTCGCGACGAGCGCGGAACTGCTGGCCGCCGCGGCGAACGCCGCAGTGCCGACGATTCTGCCGCGCCTCGCTCCGGGCGACACCGCCCACGGCGTCCGCATCCTGCTCCCGGGTGACGAGGGTTACGACGACGCCCTGCCGAGTGCCTGAGCTGATCGCCGGAAAGGTCGTCGTGCTCACCGACCTGGTCCGCCGCGTGCTGGCGCCGAACCCGAACATCATGACGGGACCGGGCACCAACACCTACCTGATCGGTAGGGACGACATAGCGGTGCTCGATCCCGGTCCTGACGACAGCGAGGCGCACCTAGACGCCGTGGCCCGGGCCGGCGGCGGCCGCATCCGTTGGATCCTCGTCACTCACACCCACTCGGACCACTCACCGGGCGCCGCCGGTTTGAAGGAGCGGACCGGGGCCGAGGTCCTCGGGTACGACGAGCGCGACGGGTTCGCGCCCGACCGCACGATCGGCGACGGCCACGTGGTGGCCGACGATGTGCAGCGATTCCGCTTGCGCGCCGTCCATACGCCGGGCCACGCGTCGAACCACCTGTGTTACCTCCTCGACCGCGAGCGGATTCTTTTCTCCGGCGATCACATCATGAGCGGATCAACGGTGGTCATCGCCCCTCCCGACGGCGACATGGCCACGTACTTGAAGTCGCTGGCGATCGTCGCCGGCCTCGACGCGGCGACGATCTTCCCGGGGCACGGCGACGTGATCGACGACGCCAAGGGGAAGATCGAGGAATACACCACGCACCGGCTGGCTCGCGAGGCCGAGGTCGCCGCGCACCTGGCGGCGTCGCCCGCGCCGCTGTCGGTCGAACAGCTCGTGGCCGCGATCTACGTCGGCGTCATCCCGGAGCTGCACCCCATCGCGCAGTTCTCGGCATGGGCGCATCTGCGCAAGCTGACCGCCGACGGACGGGCGCGCCCGGCGACGGGGGATATCGACTCGCTCGACGCGACCTGGGTAGGGGTACGGCCCGGTCACGTCGAATAAAGATTCCGATGGCCGATCGGGAGACCGGCAACCGCCGCCAGCTCACGCTGCCGGAGGCGGCCGAGTTCTTACACATGTCAGAGGAAGCGGTGCGGGCGCTGGTCGGCGCCGGTTACCTCGCGTCCGCCGCCGCCGACGCGCCGCCCGATCGGCTCGGCTTCCCGATGGTCGAACTGAAGGCATTCCTCGCCCGCAACGCCGACTACGGGTCGGGCAACCTCTTCGACGCGTTCGACACCGAGACGGCCGACCCGCGGGCCCTGCTCGAAGCGCTCGACGGCAAGTCCGAAGAGATGGCCCGCCGGGCCTACGACATCTTCGCCAGCGTGTTCCCGGACACGTCGTCGTGGTCGATGACGCAGCAAGCCCGGTTCATCGAGCAGGCCAAGGCCCGGTTCGAAGCCATCCTGGCCGTCACCGGCCAGGGCGTCGAAGTCGACGATGCGCTGGTGGACGACCTCGAGGAGGTCGGCGCCAACGCGGCGTGGGCCGACTCCTCGCTGCCCGAGTTGCTCATCGTCCTGCGCATCTCGCGCGATCTGGTCGTGCAGACAGCGGTCGAGCTGGCCGAGGAGCGGGGTCGTCACTGGGGGCTGGCCCTGTCGCTGCTGCTCACGCGCGTGCTTCCGGCGATGGACCGCCTCACCGACTCGCTGGCCCAGGGCTACTGGCACGCCACGCTCGCCCGCGAGGAGGAGAGCAAGGCCCGATATCGCGACGTCGTCGAGTACTCGTCGGACGGGATCTACGAGGTCGACCTCGACGGTCTCCTCGAGTATGCCAATCCGTCCCTGGCCATCATCGTCGGCCGCCGAGCCGACGAGCTGGAGAACGCCGTGATCAGAGATGTGTTGCCCGGGGTCACGGCCGACACGACCACCGCGCAGCAGATCAGTGTGTTGCGGCCCGACGGCGTGCGCCGGGTGCTCGAGGTGATGTCGATCCCGCGCCAGCACGAGGGAATGTTGCAAGGGTTCCAGGGGGTGGTGCGCGACGTCACCGCCGCCCACGATCTTGAAGCCGAGAAGAATGAGTTCCTCGCGCTGGTGACCTTCGACCTTCGCCAGCCGCTCACCACGGTGCTCGGGCTCGGTGCCACCCTCGAGAGCCACGCCTCCGAGCTGGACGCCGAGCGCATCAAGCGGATGGGTGGATCGATTCGCCGCCACGCCGAGCGCATCGCCCGCTTGGCCGATGACCTCTACGACATGAGCCGGCTCGACGCCCACGCGCTCCTCCTGTCGTCGCGCCCGGTCGACCTGGCCGAGGCCATCGACAATGCGCTCAGTTCGGTCGACGATCCCGCCGCCGTCACCGTCACGGTGCCGTCCGGGATCATGGTGCAAGGCGATCCGCGCCGCGTCGAGCAGGTCGTCGCCAACCTCGTCGACAACGCGCTCCAATACGGCGAAGCGCCGGTGACCGTGGAGCTGGCCGACACCGGTGCTGCCTCGGTTCAGTTCGCGGTCGTCGACCGCGGGAGCGGGGTTCCCGCGGCGCAAGTCGGCACACTGTTCGCCCGGGTGGCCACGCTCAGCCGCCGCAACCGCGACCGCTCGCGCGGGACCGGCCTGGGCCTGTCGTTGGTGCAGGGCTTGGTTCAGGCCATGGGCGGACAGGTCGCGTACGAGCGCGACAGCGGCGGAGGCGCTCGCTTTTTGGTTTCGCTTCCGCTCGCCCGTCACCCATAAAGTCCGTACATATGGCAACGAACGGGCGGCCCCCCCGCCGAGCCGCGCCCGCGCCCGCGATCCTGACCGCGAGC
>JACDEA010000124.1 GCA_013816725.1 Actinomycetota bacterium | reverse complement strand
GCCCCGCTCGGGCCCGTCGCCCCGCCCGCGGTCTGCGAAGCGCCGGGCGAACGGCCGGCCCCACTCGGCCCACTCTGCGGAGAGCCGCCTTCGGGAACGCCCGGCGGCGGGAGCCGAAAGCCGCCCGAGCCTCCGGCCGAGGAACCAGACAGACGCGAGATCATGCGCGTGCTCGAATAGGCGGACATGCCGGTTTGCGCGGCGTGGGCGGGCGACCGCGAGATCCCCTGCGCGAGCATCGCTCCCTCGGCGATCGGGACGAGCTTCAACACGATGAACGGCGAAAACGCCGCCAGCCCCAGCAGAGTGGTGGCGACGAGCAGCGTGCCGAGACTCGCGCCCGCGGCGCCGGCAGTGCTCTGCCCGTCTCCGGCTTCGCCCGCGCCAGAGAGCGCGGCCACGCCGATCGCCAGCGCGATACAGATCACGAACTTCGAGAGGATGACTGCCAGCAAGATCTCGACCGTCTTGCGCAGGAAACCGCGGGCGACGGGCCACAGCGTCGCGGCGAAACCGAGCGGCGAGATGGCGACGAGCAGGTACACGAGCGACGCGCGCACGAGAAGCTCGACCCACAGAAGCAATCCAGCGAACACCGCCACGAGCCCAATGGCGACGGCCGCGAACCCGCCCGTCGCGGCCGTCGCGACGACGCCGAAGCCGGAGAGGAAGTGCAGTGCCTGGTCGCCACTACTGGACAGGACGGCGTTCGACAGCGCATCGGTGAGGTCGAGCAGTCGGGCAACGACCGCTGTCATCAGGACCATGCCGGCGACCGCGGCGGGCAGGTTGCCCGCGACGCGCCGCACCATCCCGGCGGCGTCGCCGTGAAGGAGCCCCTGCAACAAACCGAGGAAGACGAAGCCGACAAGCAAGACGCCCGCGATGTTGCGGACAGTCGCGTAGGGCGAGTCCTTCCCCGAGAACCAGACGGCCTCGATGTCGGGACGCGCCGAACTTCGCAAGAAGTCGAGCACGCCATTCACGAAGAAACCGACCGCGGCGAGCACCCACTTGGCGATTCCTTCCGCCACCTTGTCGAACGCCCAGCCCGCCGCGCCGCTCATCATGCTGCCGATCGGGTTCGTGATGATTCCGCTTCCGGGCACATCGGCGCGCGCCGGTGTCGCGGCGACGAGCTGGGCCACGACAACACCCGCGGCGACGAGCGCGACGCGGCCACCTCGTCCTCTGCGTGGACGGCCGCGTTTCATCGGCCACCGCGCATCTCGTTGACGTCGGTGAAGTCCACCAGTGCCGCTTCGAGCTCTTCACTCGTGGCTGGTGCCGCGCTGGCGTCGAGCATTGGCGCTGGACCGGGCGCGATCGTTTCGGACCGGATCCGCCAGTCGCCCCGCTCCCATACCAGGTCGAACGTGGAGGTCGCCCAGCTCGCCTGCGGCGGCGCCACACCGACGCGCGACAGCACGCCGACGTTCCAGATCGCGACGCGGGCGCGTTGCTGGGTGTAGTCGTCGAGGCGCGATGCGAGGACCGCTTGCGAGAACCGGATCGTCCCAGTGCCCGCACTGAGCGCGACACGCGCGGCCGCCAGCTTTTTCAACGTGTCGGCAATTTGCACGTCCGCCGTCGTCGTCGAGGCCATCTGGCGGACGGCTGCCTCGGCCGAGAGCGGATCAATGTCCAACAACGACTGGCCGGTTGTGAGAAATGCTGCGGCCGCGGCCACAGCTCCGTCCCTCGAGCGTGCGAAGCCACCGGGAACCGCGCCGCGCCGCGGCGTCGTTGCCGCGGCGTCGAGCGCAATTCCTGAACGGTGTGCCTTGGCGGCTTCGGGCGGCGGCTGTGCGTTGCGTCCGCGATGGACGCCTCCAGCGGCCAGTCCCAACAGGAACGCGGCGACCGCGACGTACGCCGCCCGCCTGTTGTTCGACCGGCCACCGGAGGGCGTTGTGGTGCGCTGGGCCATCAGTTCCCCGCAGCGTTGAAGAGCATGTTGACCGCGGTCGGGGCGAGCCCGGCAATGATCGCGCCGATCGCGCCGGCCGCTACGAGCTGCTTGCCGCGGAACGCGTTGCTGTAACTCCCGCTGTTCTGCGCGAGTCCGTAGATCGCCGCGCCGACGAGGATGCTCGCCAAGGAGCCCCACAGCGCTATCTGGGCCAGCCAGCCGAGCATCTGCTGGAGCAACGCCGCGCCCGGCATGCCCGATGCGTTCGGCGTAACTGTCACCGGCGCTGCCAGGATGAATTTGAACACGGTGCCTCCTCGTCTGATCGGGAGGGCGAGTCCTCGTCTCCTCCACCGTGCATCCACGTACGCTCTCGACTCCGAAAGCGCGACGGAAATTCTCGGATCGCGATTTCGCGTCGCGGCGCGTACGTAGATGTCTTCGGTCCGCCCCGGCCGGCGGGGCGGACCAGGAGGGCTCATGAAGTTCCTGGTCGCCATCGCCGCTGTTGTGTTGGGGACACCGGTCGCGATCGCAGCCGTGTTCACCGGGCCGAGCGCGGCGATGTCGGCGCCGTCCGCGGCGGCTCGCGCCGAGATCCCCGCCGAGTTGCTGCCCGTCTACATGGCCGCATCGCTTGCCTGTCCCGGCCTGCCATGGCAGGTCCTCGCCGCGATCGACTGGGTCGAGTCACGTCACGCTGGCGGCCGCGCCGACCCGCACACCGGGGACGTCGTGTCGCCCATCGTCGGTCCGGCGCTCGACGGAACAAACGGCACGCGTGCAATTCGAGACGCGTCACAGCCCGACGGATGGGCCCACGCGCTCGGGCCGATGCAGTTCCTGTCCACCACGTGGACGAGGTGGGGCCGACTCGCACCCGACCGCCCACCCGACGCGGCGCCGAACGTCCAGAACGCGTGGGACTCGATCTACTCGGCCGCCGCGTACCTCTGCGGAGGCGCGTCGACCATCGACGACGTGCACGCTGCCGTGCTCCGCTACAACCACTCGGAGACCTACGTCAGCCAGGTGATGGCCAAGGCGACCGACTACGGCCTTGGCTCGGATCAGGCGTTCGACGGCAACACGTTCAGTGGATCCGGCGACCGCGTAGTCGCCGCGGCCATGACGCAACTCGGCGTCCCATACCAATGGGGCGGCGAGACACCGGGCGTTGGCTTCGACTGCTCCGGGCTCGTCCAATGGTCTTACCGCCAGATAGGCGTCTCATTGCCGAGAACCACCAGGGAACAAATCCTCGTCGGCGTTCCGGTTACAGACGTCGCCGACCTACGACCTGGCGACCTCCTCTTCACGCGCAGCACGCGCAACGGAACGGTCGTCGACCTCGGCCACGTCGCGATCTACGCCGGAGGCGGCAAGGAAGTTGTCGCGCCAAAGACCGGCGACGTCGTGTCCGTTAGGCCGGTGGTCTACAGCTCCATTCAGGCCGCCCGGCGCGTCCTGAGTTGAAAGGTCTCCACGGGTGGATGCCGATCTCCGCTTGTGCCGTCAATTCAGCGGCTTCTCGCCCCAGAACGACCCACGGCTGCGGCCCTCCCGGTAGTTGTCGATTTCGCTGAAGCCAGCACTGCGGTAGAGCGCCTCAGCGTGCGGCTGTTTCGGACCCGTGTCGAGAATCGCCCGTTCATAACCGGCGGCGAACGCCGCTCGCTCGATCGCGGCGAGCAGGCCCCGAGCGACACCCCGGCTTCGCGACGAAGGCGCGACGTACATACGTCGGATCTCGGCGGTCGTGGGGTCGTGGCGTGTGAACCCTCCCCCGGCAATCGCTTGGCCATCCTCCCACCCGATGAGGTAGCCGCCGTCGGGCGGGCAGAACAGTTCAGGTCGCAACGCCGAATCACGGGGGCCGTACAGGTCAATGAGGTGCGCCTCGGCCGCGTCGAGAAGTGACGCCGCCGGCTCGTCGATGGACGACCACGCGTGAAACTCGAGCCCCATCGCGGAATGGTGCCACGACGGTGAGACGCCTGTCGGCAAACCAAGGGTCAGGTCGGACCTGCATCTCGAACCAGGTGTCGCTACCGAACTCCCCGTCACGCTCGGCGGTCACCGCGAATCCGCACGCGATGTAGAACGCGATCACTTCGGTCCAGCTCGATGATGTCTCAAGGACGACGCGTCTCGACGACCACGTACCCGCAGTTCCGACGAGTTCCTCGACCAGCCTCCGTCCCACGCCACTCCGTCGAGCCGACGGCGCAACGGACATACGCACAATCTCGGACACATCCTCGTCACGACGCACAATTGTCCCAGTCCCAATCAACTCGTCGTGCAGCTCGGCGACGAGGGTCCTGCCGCCGGCGTAGGTAGCGGCGATGTCATCAACGTCGGTGTTGAGCGATTCATCGATGTTGCCCCAGTGCTCACCAAGCCCATCGAGGATCAGTCGACGCACGCGTTCCTGATCCCGGGGTTCGAAGTCTCTCAGCACGATCCCATCGTCCACGATCGAAAGCGTTGCAGCTCCGTCCTTCAGCCGGCTCACTCCGGCGGGTCGGGGCGCGGGCCGCCAGTTGCTAGGAATGCGTTCAGCCCCATGGTTCGAGCGCTGGGGCATCGCCGCGACCGAGTAGCCATGCCATGAGAATCCGCTGATCAGCGCGATCGGGAAGACCGGCCAAGAGCCGAGGGAGAGTTCGCTCAACGAGGTCCGGCGGCCAGTCGAGCGGCGTCAGGCCGATTCCGAGATCCACGAGGTGGACTTCAACCTCGCGCCACCGGCGAAAAGGAAGCATCGACACCGGGTGATCGCCTCCGGCAACCGTGCGCACCGGTCGAGCCCAGTCCTCCGCCGACAAGGATCCGAAGAGATCGTCGAGCTTCGTGGACCAACGAACGACATCGCTCTCGATCTCCCGCGCCGGGCGAGATGACCCGGCATCGATCTCGGCGGCCCGACCAGCCACACCACCGACGTACTGTTCGACGACTTCGGCACGCGTCGCTGCGTCCACGCGTAGACACATCGCCTCGGCGTTCCGTGCGAGATGCGTGAGCACGTGTCCGATCGTCCAGCCGGGCAACATCGAGGGCCGCCCGATGTCGGGGTCAGCGAGTCTGGCGATGGCGACTCTGAGCCGCTCGTGCGAGCGTGCGCAACCGTCGATCTCTGCCCCGGGGATCTCCACTCAGGCAAGGCTACGGGCGATGCACCGTCTGCCGGCCGATCGGCGACGGGCGCGTGGGCGCGATCGCGTGCGCCACCTCGCGCGGAGACTGCTCGGCCACCGTGGAGCGGGGCTCGCGAAATTGATCGGGACGAGAAGTCACGCCGCATACAGCGTGGGCCTCGATCAGGCCGAGCTCCGCTCGTTTCAATCCATCGACGGCGTCCGCGACTTTGTAAGCGAGCTGATCACTACGCCTGCAACCGCGATGCCAACGCCGATCATGCCCGCGGTCGTGAGCTTCCGTCCATTGATCGGGGCCAACCCGTCGAGCAGCGCGGCGCCGACCAGCTGGCCGGCCAGCGTTGCCAGCGAGAGACGGAGGGCGCCGATTCGTCCGACGATCCGGATCGCGGCAAACACGTACGCGGCGGCGATAACGCCGCCGGCGTACAGGGCAGGATTGAGCGGCCAGTCGCCCGTCGGCCAGTGGCGCAACGCGAAAGCGACGGTTGCCGCCGCGCCGATCACGAACGACACGACCACGGCGAAGCTCGGTTCGCCGAGGGCGCGTCCGAGCCGGCTGTTAATAGGGTGCTGACACCCGAGCGCGAAGCCGCCGACCGCCGCGAGCGCAAAGTCTCCCGCGTTACCGCCTACGTGTCGGCTCGACGCGCTCACGAGCACGGCGGCGACAATCAATGCGGCGCCGACGAGTCGCGGCCATGAAGGCGCGTGACGGCCGGACGTGCTGAGGCCAACGCCGTCCGCGAAAAGGCCGGCGACAACTGCTCCTGCTGCGACCGCGACGCTTACGAGCGATACGCCGAGACGCGGGGTTGTCGTCACGACCGCTTAGACGAACGTCGCTCCACACAGCCCGCCGATCCAGTACCACCAGTGCCCGTCGAACGATCGCGGTCGTTCTCGTAGCCGCGTGGATCGACGAGTAGACGATTCGGTGCAGATCACGGCTGTCGCTACGACAAGTCCGGTGACGAAGTTCGCGGCTGACGACGCGATAGGTGAATGCAGGCGTGAGCCGAGTTCGCCGTTGAGCCGGGCTTGCAACGCGAGGCCAGCACCGCCTACGAGCGCAGCGGCGACGGACCAACGGTCGATGCGACGCGCCCGCGCCACCCGGTCGGGGAACGCGCCGTCAGGATGCATCGAACCACCGCTCCAGGCGGGATCGGTAGAGGTCGGCGACCGCAACGTCGCCCCACTGCTCGAAGAACGGAAGGCCCCACACAAGCTCCATGCCGAGCGCTACATGCAGGCGCTCGTCGAGCGCGTCGGTATCGGATGCGGCGACGTACGCGTCGATCAGGGCATCCCGCGCGCCGGGAACTCCGTCGAAGACGAACAGCGTCGGCTTCACGAACTCAACGCAGGCGTCGGCGTAACCGCAGTGCTCAAAGTCGAGCACAACGGGCACATCTCCCGAACCGAGGAGAAGGTTGTCGAGATACAGATCGCTGTGTACGAAGGTCGGCGTCGAGATCGTGCTGACCTGGGTGGCCAACGCTGCGATGCGCGTGCACGCTCGCGTCGTCAGCGCGTCGAGCTCGAGCCCAGCCGCGGCGTAGCGGTCCGCGGTTTGGGCGAGCCGGCTGTCGATGGCTTGTGACCAGTTCGCGTGTCGATCGGTCGCGAGCGTCGACCGCGCGTAGGCCGAGCCGCGGACGGAATGGAGCTGTGCGATCGCCGCGCCCAGGCGCGCGAAGAACACC
>JACDEA010000123.1 GCA_013816725.1 Actinomycetota bacterium | reverse complement strand
TGCCGTCGAGCCGCTTCGCCACCACGCCCTCCAGACCCTGCGACTGCGCCGCCTCGAGCAGTTCGGCGCCCCCGCCCGTTTGCGTGGGCGAGATGCGCCAGGCGGCACCGCCCAGCGCGAGTTGTTCGAGCACGACGCGCCGCTCGGTGTAGGTGCGCTTCATCAACGACGCGCCGTCGAGCCAGAGCACGTAGAAGATCACGTAGAGGACCGGCGTGTCCACCATGCGTTGTCGCACCTCGCCGGCGTTGGCCAGGTGCATCCGGTTCTGCAGGACGCCGAAGCTGGGCCTGCCCGTGTCGTCGAAGGCCACGACCTCGCCGTCGAGGATGGCGTCGTGTCCGGCCAGCTGCTCGGCCAACGGCCACACCTCGGGATAGCGCGGCGTGAAGTCCTTGAGGTTGCGGCTCTCCATCTTGAAGTCGCCGTTGTCGACGTACGTGAGGCCCCGCACACCGTCCCACTTGACCTCGAACGCCCACCCGCCTTCGTTCTGCGGAAGCTTGGCCGGCGTGGCCAGCATCGGGACCAAACCCCGGGGCATGCGGGCCATCAGGGCTGCACGACGATGAGGCGCGACTCCGTCATCTCCCGAACCGAGTAGGCCGGGCCTTCGCGCGTGTTGCCGCTGTCGCGCATGCCGCCGTAGGGCATGTGGTCGGCGCGCCACGTCGGAACTTCGTTGATGAGGACGCCACCGAAGTCGAGTGTGCGCGCTGCTTCGAGGGCGGCGCCCAGGTCGGCGGTGAAGATCGCCGCCTGCAAGCCGTAGCGCGTGTCGTTGGCCAGGCGTAGCGCGTCGGCTCGTTCGCGGTAGACCTGCACGGCGACGACCGGCCCGAACACCTCGTCGCGGCACACGCGCATGTCGGGGGTTACGCCGGTGAGCACGGTGGGCAGCAGCAGTGCGCCTTCGACTCGACCACCGGTGCGGACTACAGCACCGCCGGCGACCGCTTCCTCGATCCATCCGGCGACGCGGTCGCGGTCGTCCTCGGAGATCAGCGCGGAGACGTCGGTGTCGGGGTCGAGCGGGTCGCCGACCACCAGCTTCTCGACGTGGCCCACCAGCTCGTCGACGAACGCGTTGGCGATGGCCTCGTGCGCGTAGATGCGTTGCGTCGAGATGCACGACTGACCGGCGTGGCTGAACCCCGCCACCGAGATCTTCTTCGCCGCGGTCCGCCAGTCGCCGTCGGGCTCGACGATGACCGGCGCGTTGTTGCCGAGTTCCAGCGCCACCTTCTTCTTGGGGGCCTTGGCCCGGATCGACCAGCCAACCTCGGCCGACCCGGTGAAGCTGATCATGGCGATGTCGGGGTGCTCGACGATGGCGTTGCCCACCTCGCCCCCGGGCCCGGGAACCACGTGCAGCCACTCTGCGGGGAGGCCGCAGCGCTCGACGAGGAGGTCGCGCAGCGCCAACGCCGAAAGTGGGGTCTGGCTGGCGGGCTTGAGGACGACGGGGCAGCCGGCGGCGATGGCCGGCGCCACCTTGTGGGCGACCAGGTTGAGCGGGAAGTTGAACGGGCTGATCGCGCCGACGACGCCGATGGGCAGCCGCAGCGTGAAGGCCAGCTTCCCTTCGCCGACGTCGGCGGCGTCGAGCGGCACGGTTTCGCCGGTGAGCTTGCGCGCTTCGGCGGCGGCGAACCTGAACGTGCTGACGGTGCGTTGCGCTTCGATTCGCGCTGTCTTCAGGGGCTTCGCCGCTTCCGCGGCAATTGTGCGGGCCAGACGATCCTCGTCGTCGGCCACGGCGGCGGCGGCGGCGTCGAGGATCTCGGCCCGGCGCCACTGCGCGAGCGGTGCATCTGTCAGTGCACGCCGGGCCGCCGCCACGGCCACGTCGACGTCGTCGGTACCGTGGGCGCGCACCCGCCCGACCTCGGCGCCGTCGTACGGCGAGCGAACGATGATCTCGTCGGTCACAGGTTGAGTTTTACCGCTCTGAGTGGCGGGAACATCTCTGTCCTACCCCCCACTATGGGAGACGGAAGGAGTCAATGATGGCTAGGCGCGTACGGCGAGTAGTCGCAGACGATGCCGAGGTCGTCGACGATGCCGAGACGGTCCACCGCTCGGTCGAACGCGCGCCGTTCAGCCCGGCGCAGATCGTCGCTCTCATCGTGGGTGCGATCCTCGCGATTTTGGGCGGCGTCTCACTGGCCAAGACCGGGGTCGACTTCAACGACCTCGCCCGGTCACACGAAAAGGTGGCCGGCATGGACCAGACCGCGATCCTCGGGATCGGCGAGCTGGTCGTCGGCCTGTTCCTGATCGGCGCCGGCGCGATTCCCGGGGGCGCCCGGGCCACGATGACGTTCTTCGGCGTGGTGCTGCTTGGTGCCGGGATCGTCGTGCTGGTATCGGACACGTCAGCGTGGATGCACAAGTGGCTGACCGTCGACAACGGCGTTGGATGGTTCTTCGTCGTGCTGGGCGCCGTCCTCCTGCTCGCCGCCATGCTGGCACCGGTGATCTTCGGCACCGACCGCCAAGCGGTTGGCCGGCGGGCGGTGGTCGAGCGGTAATCAGTTAGGAGTCGTCGCCAGGTCGGCGAGAACTCTCGACACGGCGGCCTCGGCCTGCGCGATGCAAGCGGGCAGGCCGAGGCCCCGATAGGCAGCCCCGGCCACAACAACGCCGGGCGCTTCCGCGGTGAGGGACCGTTCCAGTTCGGCGACCCGGTCCAGGTGGCCCACGGTTTGTTGCGGGAACGACCGCGGCCACCGCACGACGCGCGTCGCCGACGGTGTGCCGCGCACGTCCATCGTCTGCTGCAACTCGTCGTGGAGCAGCGCAACGAGGTCGCCGTCGCTGCGGTCGAGGACGCGCTCCTCGCCCCAGCGCCCGGCCGAGACCCGCAGCACGACGTCGCCGCCGGCCACGTGGGCCCACTTGCTCGACGCCCACGAGCAGGCGGTCATGTGCAGACCGCTGTCGCGGGCGACCACGAAGCCGCTGCCGTCCAGGGGCCGGGCGATGGCGTCGGCCGGATAACTCATCAGGGTGAGTGCGATCGACGCGTACTCGATGGCCGCCAACGCGTCGGCCGTGCGCGGTGCGGAGGCGCGCAGGATGCTCGCGGTGGCGTAGCTAGGGGTCGTGACGATGACCGCGTCGAAGCGTTCGTCGTCGACGCGCCAGCCGGCGCCGTCACGCGCAAGTGACGTGACGCTCGTGCCGGTGCGAAGATCGGCGACCGTGGCGGCCAGCGCGTCCACGAGCGTGCCCAGTCCGCCGGACACCGTCAGGAAGACCGGGGCGCCGGTGGGCGCCGGTGTCGTCTTCTGTAGGCCGCGGATGAGGCTGCGGTTTGCCCGGGCCGCGGTCATGAGTTGCGGCGCGGTCGCTGCCGCGCTCAAGCGGTCGGCCGGGCCGGTGTGGATACCGCCGAGCAGGGGGTCGACCAGGTGGTCGCGGACCTGCTTGCCGTAGCGCGCCGCAACGAGGCGCCCGACGCCGATGTCGGGCTCGACCGTCGTTCGGGGGAGTACGAGGTCGAGGGCGGCCCGCAGCGCGCCGGCCGCGGTCACCAGTCCGGAGCGCCGCAACGCCCGCACGTCGGTCGGCGCGCCGAGCACGGAGCCCTTCGGGAAGGGCCGCAGGGCGCCGGCCGCCCATATGTAGGCGTCGCTCGTCGCCGGCGCGACCAGCGTGTCGCCCAGGCCCGCAGCCACGGCCAGATCGCGGGCATGGGGCACCCGGGCGAGGAACGCGTCGGGCCCGGCCTCGACCCGGCGGCCGGCGAAGTGCTCGGTGCGGATCTTTCCCCCGGCGCGCGAATCGGCTTCGAACAGCGTGACGTCGGCCCGGCCGTTGAGGAACCACGCGGCGCTGAGGCCGGTGATGCCGCCGCCGACGACGGCCACGCGCACCATCAGCGGCCGCGGCGGCGGACGACGTCGGCCAACACGCGGAGGAAGCGCGGATCGTCATTGAGCGACCGCGTGCGGGCGAAGGTCACCCCGACTTCCTCGGCGACCCGGCGCGCCTCGATGTCGAGGTCGTAGAGCACCTCGAGGTGGTCGGCCACGAAACCGCACGCGCACACGACGATGTCGCGGCGCGAGGTGCGGATCACGTCGAGGATGTCGGGGCCGATCCAGGGCTCCGGTGTGCGCCCCGCGCTCTGCCACGCGACCTGCCAGTCGTCGATGCCGGCCGCGGTGGCTACCGCGGCCGCCGTCTCACGCAGCTGCGCCGGGTACGGGTCGCCGTCGGCGAGAATCCGTTCCGGAAGGCTGTGGGCGGTGAACAGCACGAGCGCGCCAGCGGTGTCGAGTTCGCCGAGGCGATCGGCCAGCAGGTCGATGAGACCGGGCTCGAGGTGCCAGCTTTCAACGACGTCGATGCCCGCGGCGCGTTCGGCGTACTCGCCGACACTGAGACCGGAGTAGTGCGGGGCCAGAACGAGGCCGACGCTGCGTTCGACGCCGGCGTGCTTCAGCTCGGCGACTCCGTCTTCGATGAATGGCCGCGAATGCTTCATCCCGAGGACGACGCGCCAGCCGTCACCCAGCTCGTGCCGCACACCCTCGGCTTGCGCCCGCGTCCGTTCGAGCAGCGGAGAGATGCCGCCGATGGCCTCGTAGCGGCGCACGAGGTCGCTCAGCTGTTCCGGCGTCGGCCGGCGGCCCCGACGGACGTGCGTGTAGTACGCCTCGACGTCGGCCGCCGACGCCGGCGTGCCGTAGGCCATCAGCAACAGCCCGCGCTCAGCCATGCTCGTGCACGAACTCGACCAGGCGCTGGAGCGTGTCCGGTGACGTCTCGGGGAGCACGCCGTGGCCGAGGTTGAACACGTGGCCGGGCCGCCCGGCCGCCCGTTCGAGCACATCGGCGGCCGCCGCTTCGACGACGTTCCACGGAGCAGTGCACAGCGCCGGGTCGAGGTTGCCCTGCAAGGCGTAGGCGCCGCCGACGCGCCGGCGGGCCTCGTCGAGCGGGATCCGCCAGTCCACACCGACCACGTCGGCGCCCGCCGCCCCCATGTCGGCCAGCAGTTCGCCGGTACCGACGCCGAAGTGGATGCGGGGGACGCCGAGGTCGGCCACGCCGGCGAAGATGCGGGCGCTGGCCGGCATGACCCGGCCGCGGTAGTCCTCGGCCGACAGCGCGCCGGCCCAGCTGTCGAAGAGCTGCACGGCGGAGGCGCCGGCGTCGACTTGGGCGCGCAGCCACGCGATTGCGATGTCGGCCAGCCGGTCGAGCAACGCGGCCCACAGCGTCGGCTCGCTGCGCATGAGCGCCTTGGTCTTGGCGTAGTCGCGCGAGGGCCCGCCTTCCACGAAGTACGACGCGACGGTGAACGGCGCGCCGGCGAAGCCGATCAACGGCACCGGCAACTCGGCCGTCAGGATCTTGATGGCGTCGGTGACCGCGGCCATGTCGGTCGGGTCGAGCGGGCGTAGCCGCTCGAGGTCGTCGGCGGTGCGGAAGGGATCGGCGAACACCGGGCCCACGCCCGGCTTGATCTCGACGTCGACGCCGATGGCCGCCAGTGGCAGGACGATGTCCGAGAACAGGATGGCGGCGTCGACGCCGAGGCGGCGCACGGGCTGGAGCGTCACCTCGGCGGTGAGCTCGGCGCTGGCCATGATCTCGAACATCCCGTAGCGCTCGCGCAGTGCGCGGTACTCGGGCAGCGACCGCCCGGCCTGGCGCATGAACCACACGGGCGTCACGTCGACTGGCCGGCGGCGGCAGGCCCGCAGGAAGCGGTCGTTCACCGGCGAGGGCACAGAGAAGGACCGTAGCCGTGCAGTAAACTCGTCGATCCCCCAGACAAGAGGTCGCGGTGGCGGTACATCCCGAGCTGACGGCTGAGCAGGCCTACATAGACGCGGCATACGACCGGTTGGCGGCCATGCGCGAGTCCGTTGCCGAGCGGTTGGTCGCCGCGCTGCGGGAGAACCGCGGGACGCCTCAGGCGATCCACGAACGCGAGATCGTCGTGCAGTCCGCCCTGCATCGCCTCGACCAGCTCGACATCGGCGACGAGGCCCTCACCTTCGGCCGCATCGACCCGATCGGCCCGCAGGACCACGCCGACGGCGACGGCGAGCGCTTCTACATCGGCCGCCTGGCCGTATCGGCCGCCGACCAGGAACCACTCGTCGTCGACTGGCGGGCGCCGATCGCCGAGCCGTTCTACCGGGCTACACCCCGCGAGCCCATGGGGTTGCGCCGCCGCCGGCACTTCCTCGCCGAAGGCCGCCGCGTGCACGGGCTCGAGGACGAGGTGTTCGCGCTGGGCGAGAACGACGGCGACGGCGACTCGCTCGCCGGTAGCGGCGCGCTCCTCGCCGCGCTCGAACGGAGTCGCAGCGGGCGCATGCGCGACATCGTCGCCACCGTCCAGCGCGAACAGGACGAAGTCATTCGCGCCCCGCTGCGCGGCGTTCTCGTCGTGCAGGGCGGACCCGGCACGGGTAAGACGGCGGTCGCGCTGCACCGGGCCGCCTACCTGCTCTACACCCACCGCTTCCCGCTCGAGCGCCAGGGCGTGCTGGTGGTCGGCCCCAACCCCGTCTTCCTTCGCTACATCCACCACGTGCTCCCGTCGCTGGGCGAGACCGGCGCGGTACTGGCCTCGATCACCGGGGTGCCCGGCGGGCCGCCCGTCCGCGGCACGGACTCATCCGAGGCGGCGCGCGTGAAGGGTGACGCGCGCATGGCGTCGGTGATCGCCCGCGCTGTGCGCGACCGGCAGCGCCCGCTGCGCCAGGACGCCATCATCCCGTTCGGCGCCCGGCTGCTCCGCCTCACCGCGGCCGACAGCGCGTCGCTGGTCGGTAC
>JACDEA010000122.1 GCA_013816725.1 Actinomycetota bacterium | reverse complement strand
CCGCCTTGTGCACCGACGCCGAAACCGCCCGCGGTGCACGGCGGTGGAACGACGCCAATGTGCTGGCGCTGGGCTTGCGCCTGACGTCGCCCGAGGTCGCCCGTGAGATGGTGCGGGCCTTCCTCGACACCGCGCCCGACGAGGGCGAGCGCGAGCAGTTCGGCAAGCTCGGTTAGCTTGCCCGCATGCCCACCTTCATCATGCTGTCGACGCTCGGGCCCGAGGGGTCACGCACGATCTTCGAGAACCCCGAACGGATCAAGGGCGTCAACGACGAGGTCGAGGCGCTGGGCGTGAAGGTGTTGCACCAGTACGCCCTGCTCGGCAGCTACGACTTCATCAACATCCTCGAAGCGCCCGACGAGAAGACGATGGCCAAGGTCGCCATGATGCTGGCCTCCCGGGGCACGCTTAAGACGACGACGTTCGTCGCCATCCCCGTCGACGACTTCATTAGCGGCATCACGTAATGGCGCAGCGGCGACGGCCGGCCGACCCTCACGCCCACCAGAGGCCCTGCTTCTTCTTCTCGAGGCGGACGTCGTCCTCGTCGAACGACGTCGGCAGCACCGTCCCGTCCGAGAGCCGCTTCAGCCGGTAGCCGTCGCCCTGCACCGCCTCGGCAATCTCGAAGCCGCGTGCCCAGCGCTGATCGAAGCGTCGCCGCACCTCGACCCTCGTCCCCGGCTCTAGAGGAGGCACCGAATGAAGCTAACGCAGTGGACCTCATGCGGGGGTTGCGCGGCGAAGTGGGGCGCGTCGCCTCTCGACGAGCTGGTGAAGCTGGTAGCCGCCGGTCAGGGCGACGACGGTGACGCGTTGCTCGTCGGATTGGCCCCGTTTGACGACGCCGCGGTGTACCGGCTGACCGACGACGTCGCGTTGGTGTCGACGACCGACTTCTTTCCGCCGCTGGTCGACGAACCCGACGACTTCGGCGCCATCGCTGCCGCCAACGCGTTCAGCGACCTCTTCGCCATGGGCGCGCAGCCGGTGTTGGCCCTCAACGTCGCCGCGTTCCCCGAGGCGTTCCCGGCCGAGACGATCGGCGAGATCTTCGCCGCCGCCGCGGCCGTCGCTCGCGAGGCGGGCGCGGTCATCGCCGGCGGTCACACCATCCGTTCCGAGGAGCCGATCTTCGGACTCGCCGCGCAGGGCGTCGTGCACCCCGATCACATCTGGACCAAAGCCGGCGCGCGGCCGGGCGACGCGCTCGTGCTCTCCAAGCCCATCGGTACCGGCATCGTGCTGGCCGGTGGGAGCGACGACGACAAGGCCGCCGCCATCGCGCGCATGCGGACCCTCAACCGCGACGCCGCCGCCGCGCTGGCGGCGTTGGGAGAGCCGCCACACGCGGTGACCGACGTGACCGGGTTTGGGCTCCTCGGTCACGCGTGGGAAATGGCCGACCGCTCCGGCTGCACGCTGGAGATCGACGCCGCCGCGCTCCCGCTCTATGAGGGGGCGTTGGCGCTGGCCGAAGCGGGCGTGCGCACCGGCGGCGACGCCCGCAACCGCACGCACCTCGACGCGCACGTGGTGTCGACCGCGTCCGACGCGTACGCGGCGTTGGGCTACGACCCGCAGACCTCAGGCGGGCTGCTCGCTGCAGTTGAGGCCGGTCGGGTTGACGGGTTCACCACGATCGGTCGCGTGGTGGCCGGTCCCGCGATGGTGGCGCTGACCTAGGAGTGGGGGGCGTAGCCTCGGCGCCGTGCCCAAGCAGGTGGTCCCGTCGCTCCGGTTCGAGCAGGCGCTATGGGACGAGGGCCATGAGGTCGTGGTCGGAATGGACGAAGTGGGCCGCGGTGCGTGGGCCGGTCCGCTCAGCGTGGGCGCCGCCGTCCTGCCGCAAGGCAAGCGCGTTTACCGCGTGCGCGACTCCAAGATGCTTACCGAGAAGGAGCGCGAGCGGCTCTTCGACCGCATCGCATCGTGGTGCGTGGCGTGGGCAGTCGGCCACGCCAGCCAGCAGGAGTGCGACTCGCTGGGCATGTCGGCCGCGCAACGGCTGGCGGCCCGCCGGGCCATCGACGGGCTCGGAGTGACGCCCGACAAGGTGCTCCTCGACGGGCGGTGGGATTTCGTCGGCGGTGCCACCCGCATCGTGAAGGGCGACGCCAAGTGCCTGTCGATCGCGGCGGCGTCGATCCTTGCGAAGGTCACGCGCGACCGGATCATGCGCGAGGAGTCGGTGCACTTCCCGGGCTACGACTTCGAGCTGAACAAGGGCTACCCATGCCCGCGCCACAAGATGGCGCTCAAGGCGTTCGGCCCCACGTCGATCCACCGGCGCACGTGGGTCTTCATGGACCACCTGCCCTGGTTCGTCACTCGCGAAGAGAACAGCCAGCCCGCCCTCTTCAACGAGTAACTATTTGGCCGGGGGCGGTTCTTTCGGGAGGCCGAGGACCCGCTCGCCGATGATGTTTCGCATGACCTCGTCGGTGCCGCCGGCGACGCGCATGCCGGGGATGCCCATCACAAGTTGCGACCAGGCGAACGTGCCCCACTCGCCGTCGTCGGCCACCAGCTTGGGGCCAAGGGCCAGCGACACGAAGTCGGCGACGCGCAGCATGTTCTGCGTGAGGGTCAGCTTGCCGATCGACATCTCCGGCCCGGGCAGCTGACCGGCCTTGATCTTGGCCATCGCCCGCTGGTTCGTATACGACGCGATGCGCGTGTTGATGTACACGTCGGCCAGCTTCTGGCGCAGGACGGGATCTTTGTCCTTGCCGAGGTGGCGCAACATGTCGGCCAGGCGCTCGACGCTCATGCTGCCGCCCACGCCGGCACCGCCGCCGCCGATCGCGGCCCGCTCGTTCATGAGCGTGGTGAGCGCGACGGTCCACCCTTCGTTGACGTCACCGAGCCGGTGGTCGTCGCCGATGCGGACCTCGTTGAAGAAGACCTCGTTGAACGACGCGCCTCCCGTCATCTGGCGCAGCGGCCGGACCTCGACACCCGGCGCGTGCATGTCGACGACGAAACCGGTGAGGCCCTTGTGCTTGGGCGCGTCGGGATCGGTGCGGCAGATGATCTCGCCGATGTCGCTGTACTGCGCGCCCGACGTCCACACCTTCTGCCCGGTGACGATCCACTCCTCGCCGTCGCGCACGGCCTTGGTCTGAAGGCCGGCCAGGTCGGAGCCGGCACCGGGCTCGCTGAACAGCTGGCAGCCGACGATCTCGCCGCGGTACATGGCGCGCAGGTAGAGGTCCTTGGCCGTGTCGGTGCCGTGGGCCAGGATCGTGGGCGCCACCATGCCCAAGCCGATGCCGAACGGTCCCTGCGGCGGCGCGGCGTACTCGCTCTCGATGGCGGAGTACACCCGCTGAAACGACGCCGACAGCTCGCGGCCGCCGTACTGGCTGGGGCCGGTGATCCAGCCGAAACCGGCGTCGAACACCTTGTTGCGCCAGGCCTTGGCCTGTTCGACTTCGGCCTGCTCCTCGTCGCGCGTCTTTTCGGCGAACAGCGACACGTTGTCGGAGCCCTTGCCCCACTCCTGCTTCTGCTCGACCTGGCGGCGCGTGGCGTTGGCGTCGAGGAACACGCGGACTTCCTCGGCGAACGCCTCCTCGGTGATCGGAGCCGACTGTGTCGTTGTCATGGTCGCATCCTAGAGTCGGCCGGGTGAGCGACATCCAGGGCCGCTGGCGCGACCGGTGACACGCACGGAGGCGATCGTGCTGCGGGCGTTCGCGGTGTGGACGGTGTGGGTGTGGGGCACGCGAATCGGCAACGTCATCGGCGATGAAAGTCGCTCGACGGCCTTCAAGGTCATTCATGTAGTGCTGGCCGTGGTGTCGGTCGCTTTCGCGGTCGCTACGTGGGTGATCACCCGCCGCGTACGAGCCAGGACGGCCCTTCGCTAACATGGCGCAATGCCCGCACGACGACTAGTCGTCGCCGCGTCCAGCCTCGCTGCCATTCTCAGCATGCTGGTTGCCGCGCCGGTCGACGCCGCCAACCGCACGACGACGACCACACGTCGGCGCGCCACGACCACAACGGAACCCACGCGCACGACGCGCACCACCGCAGCCGAACCGCGGTCGACGTCGACGACGGGCACGACCCGTCGGGCCACGACCACGACGGCCAACGCGTCGCACTCGACTACCCGCCGGTCGACGGCACCGACCCGCGCGTCGACCACGTCGAGCACGGCGGCGAAGCGGCCGACCAAGAACTACATCGTCGTCCTCAAGAAGGGCAACCGTTCATCGGTCGTTGCCGAGGAGCACCGCCGCACGCGCAAGGTGAAGATCCAGAAGGTCTACGGCCATGCCATCCGCGGTTACGCAGCCGACATCCCCGACGACGAGATCGACGCGATCAAGAAGGACAAGCGCGTCGACTACGTCGCCCGCACCAAGCCGATGGCCAAACTCGAGCAGACCCTGCCGTGGGGCGTCGAGAAGGTGTCGCGCAAGGGCGACGACTGGAGTTCGACCCGGCCGGGCGACGGCACCGGGACGGTCAACATGGATGTGTACGTGATCGACACCGGTATCGCGGCGCAGGCCGATCTCGTGGGTGGTACCGACGTCAACTTCCGCGGCGGCCCCGACACCGACTGCGACGGCCACGGCACGCACATGGCCGGCATCGTCGGCGCCGCTGACAACGGAATCGGCGTCGTCGGGGTGGCGCCGAGCGTTCGCGTACACGGTGTAAAGGTGCTCGACTGCGGCGGGAAGGGAACCGACGCCCATGCGGTGGCCGGGCTCGACTGGGTCGTGCAGCACGGCGCCCGCCCGTCGGTGATCACGATGAGTTTCGGCGGCCCGATCAGCGCGCCGTTTGACGCCGCGGTTCGCCGCGCCGTCGAGGCTGGGTTTGCCGTGTTCGCGGCGGCGGGCAATGACCACGCCAACGCGTGCAACTCGTCCCCGGCGCACATGGGGGAGATGGACGGCGTGATCACCGTCGGGGCCACGACCGACCGGGACCGGCTGGCGCCGTTCTCCAACGGCGGCCCCTGCGTCGACGTCTACGCCCCGGGCGTGTCCATCCCGTCACTCACGCCGACCGGCGGCCTTGCTCTGGCCACCGGGACCTCGGCTTCGGCCCCGCACGCGGCGGGCGTCGGCGCGCTGGCCAAGGCGGCCAACGGTGGTCTTCTGCCTGCGCAGCTCGAAGCGCAGATCAAGCAGCACGCGGTGCGAATCGGCGGCGCCCGCCGCTCCGTGCTGCGCGTCTCTTCCGCCGAGTTCTAGCCCGCTACTCGCCTTCGGCGAACTGCGCTTTCTGAAGCCGCGCGCTGAAGTCGATCGACACGGCCTTCCACTCGCTGAACTCGTCCAGCGCGTGCGGCCCCGCCTCGCGGAAACCGTTTCCGGTTCGCTTCATCCCACCGAAGGGCAACTGCACCTCGGCGCCGATCGTGGGTGCGTTGACATACACGATGCCGAACTCCAGCTCGGTCACGGCTCGCATCGCAGCGTTGACGTCGTTGGTGTAGATCGAGGCCGACAGACCGAACTGCGTTGAGTTGGCCGCGGCGATGGCCTCGTCGAGGTCGCCAGCCGGAATGATCGCGGTGACCGGCCCGAAGATCTCCTCCTGGGCGATGCGCATCGACGGTGACGCGTCGGCGAATACCGTGGGCGCCACGTAGTTGCCTTTGGCCAGCTCGCCGCTGTCGACCACGTGGCCGCCGGTCAGCAGTCGGGCTCTGTCGTCCTCGCGACCCACGCGGATGTAATCCATCACCCGATCGCGCTGAGCCCGGTTGATGAGCGGCGCCAGGTCGACCGACTCGTCGCTCCCAGGGCCCAGCCGGTAGGTCACGACCTTGTCGACCAGAGCGTCGGCGAACTCGGGGTGCAACGACACCACGCGCGACGTGGCCGTGCAGCGCTGCCCGCTGGTGGCGAATGCGCCCCACGCGATGCCTTCGACGGCCAGCTCGACGTCGGCGTCGGGCATCACGATGCTGACGTTCTTCGACCCCAGCTCCATGGAGTACCGCTTCATCTGGCGGCCGCACTCGGCGGCGATCAGCCGCCCGGTGTCGAGCGACCCGGTGAACGAGACGGCGCCGACGTCAGCGTGGGCGACCAGAGCGGCCCCGGCCTCCTCGCCGATGCCCTGCACGACGTTGACCACGCCGGCCGGGAGGCCCGCTTCGATGAGCAGCTCGAGCAACCGCTGCGCGCACAGGGGCGTGTCCTCGGCCGGCTTGAGCACGACGCAGTTCCCGGCCAGCAGCGCCGGCCACAGCTTCCACGTCGGGATGGCGATCGGGAAGTTCCACGGCGTAATGAGCCCGACGATGCCGATCGGGTGACGCAGGGTCATGGACAGTTTCCGGGGGAGTTCGCTGGGCACGGTCTCGCCCATGGGTGCCCGGGCTTGGCCGGCCATGAAGTGGGCGAAGTCGATGCCCTCCTGCACGTCGCCCCGCGCCTCTTTGAGCGTCTTGCCCATCTCGCGGGTCATCAGGCGCGACAACTCGTCCTTGTCGCGCTCGAGGAACGCGCCGACGCGGCGCAGCAGATCGCCACGTGCCGGCATCGGCGTCGCTCGCCAGCGTTCGTAGGCCGCCTTCGCCGCGGCGACCGCGGCATCGACGTCGTCGCCGTCGCTGCGCGCCACGTCGCCCAGCACGTCGTCGCCGTCGGCCGGATTGCGATCCTCCATCGTGCGGCCCGACCGGGCCGGCAACCACTGCCCACCGATGAGATTCATGCGCCGACCCTAAGCTCTCACCCATGGCTGTTGAGCTGGAGTTCGATCCCTTCGCACCGGAGATCCGGGCCGATCCGTACCCGACGTACAAGCGGATGCGCGATGAGGCGCCGATCTACTGGCGGCCCGACGGGTCGCCGATGTTC
>JACDEA010000121.1 GCA_013816725.1 Actinomycetota bacterium | reverse complement strand
GCATCACCGGGCCGGCCGGCGAGTGGTGCCGGCGGGCGACCCAGCGCATCACCGCGGCCGAGGCCGGCTCCCTGCGAGCCGACGGGCCGCTGGCCGAGCTGGCGTTGACCCACGCTCGGGCCTTCCTCTAGGTCGCCCGATCCGACCGTTCCGCCGCCCGATCCGACCGTTCCGCGCGGATTGATGCGTGCCAGACACGCCAAAATCCGCGCGGAAGCGAACGGCTGGCAGCGGAAGTGATCGGCTAGACGCGGAAGCGCTGTAGCCCGGGGTAGAGGTTGTCGCCCGTGGTGCGGTAGTCGTACAGCCCGCCGCCGATGCCACCCCGCTCGGCCGAGGCCCGGTAGTAGCCGTCGATGTCCTCGGGCGTGGTGGTGTCGCCGATCCCGCCGACCGCGTGAACCACGGCGTTGGGGTTCCCGAGGTTGCGCCGGGTGAGGTCGATGTTCTCCGCCGTGTACCGATACGCGTCGCGATATCCGGAATCGGCCTTGCGGAAGGTCCAGTAGTCCATCGGCATCCACAGGTCGTACAGCGGCTTGAGCTGCTGCCACGGGAACCCGGGCCAGAACGCCGGGTTGATGACATCGGTGACCACCGGCGGCATGATCACCGCGGCGATCTGGCGGCCCGGCAGTTGCTCGCGTGCCGCCGCGCTCAACTCGACGAGCCGGCGGCTGCGCTCGGCGTGGTCGCTCACCTTGCGCGATTCGATGTCGACGCCGACGCCCTCCACCTTGAGCCGGGCGCTGGCTACCAGCCGGGTGAGGTCGCGGGCGGGGTCTTCGAGGGTGGGCAGGTACCAGGCGACCACGGCCATGTTGCGCTGGTGGGCTCGCTCGATGAGGGGCTGGAGCAGGCCGGGGTCGACGACGTCGTTGGCCGACTCCTGCTTGGCCGTCTGGATGTAGAGCGTCTGCACACCGAGGTCGGCCATGCGGTCGATGGCGGCCACGCCCACCACAGGCTTGTTCTTGGTGAACTCATTGCTCCAGTCGAACACGTCGACCCACGCGCCCATACCTCGGAACGCGTCGATCGACCCGGCCAGGATCGGCGCGGCCCGCACGAGGCGCCCCGTCGGCCGTGGCTTCGGGCGCGGCGCGGCGGTGGCCTTGGGCCGGGGGGCCGCCGAGGTGGTGGGCGCCACAGTGGTGGCGGTGGTGGTGGGCGGCGGGAGCGTGGTCGTGGTCGACGGCGGGAGCAGAACCGTGGGGACGGTGCCCACTGCGAGCGTGGTGCTCACGCGGCCGTTGCCCAGCCGGTGGCCGGCGATGACTGCCGCCGACGCCACCACGGCGACGGCGACGATGACGGCAACCAGGCGCGTCCGACTGTTTGATCGATGCTGTGCCATTCCGCCGCCCGATGCCGTTGAGGGCCTAGGCCTCTTCCTCGGCGAAGGGGTCGATCTCGTCCTCGGTGGCCCGGCACCAGGACGCGTGGTCGCCGGTGTTGCCGCACTCGGGGCAGGGCTCGACGATGAATTCCGTCGCGCGCTTGAGTTCACGCGCCTCTTCAAATCGGCGATGCCGGCCCTTTTTCACGTGGGGCTCCCCGGTTCAACAACCTGGCCTGACCGCCCCAGTCTATCGCCCGGCCGCAGCAATTCGGTTCAGAAGCGGGGGCCTTGTCGGGGCATCCCGTCGACCATTCCCAGCGAGAGATACAGCTCGTAGCCCAGAAGGGCCCGCAGCTCCGGCCGCCGCTCGAGCACGTCGGGGTCGATCGACAGGAACCAGTTCTCCTGCGTACGCACGAAGGGCCGGCAGTAGTAGGCGAGGATGCCGTGACGGCGCTGGCCCTCGGTAACGTTGGCACCGGTCTGGTGCCACAGGCGGCCGTCGAACACCATCACCGTTCCGGCCGGCCCGGTGACCGGCGTGGTGATCTTGTCCTCCAGGGTGGGCACCGGGCCCTCGCCCTTGAGGTGGCTGCCGGGGACGACCCGCGTCGCGCCGTTCTCGGCGGTGAAGTCGTCGAGCATCCACATGGCGTTGGCGACCAGGGGCCAGGGCGGCCACGGGGGCGGGGCGAAGCTCTGGTCGGCGTGCAGGAACATCGGCTTGCCCCCGGGTCCGGCGATGTTGGCGTCGATGTTCGAGAGCAGGAACCCGTAGCCCAGGAGCTGGCTCATCAGATCGGTAACCGTGGGATCGAGGGCGATGTCGGCGAACTCGTCGCCTTTGTTGAGCAGCGTCCACACCCGCTGGTTGGCGCCGTTCTCGTACACGTAGTCGGTGCCGGCGGCGATCTCGGCCTCGGCCAGATCAGCGATCCGGGTCCGCACCGCAGCGGCTCGATCGGCCTTCATCACCCCTTCGAGAAGGCAGTAACCCAGCGCGGCCAGGTCGGCCTTGGCGCGATCGAGGTCGGACGTGATCGTGGCCGTGGCGACGTCAGTCATGACGGGTACGGTACCCAGTGCCATGGCCGACGGGCTCGATGTCGACGCGATGATCCAGCGGTTCAAGGACCGGGCCGCCGCTGTGCGCGGCCGAGGCCTGCCGCCGCTCGAGGGCGAAGCCCGCAAGCGCTACGTGGAACAGGCCCAGCTCGACTTCCAGGACTTCGCCATGCTGGCCGACGCCGACGCGGCGCTCGAAGACGGCGTCCTCGTCCTGCGCGTCGACCTCCGCCCCAAGCACTCCTGACCGCAGCATGGCCGAGCCGTGGTGGAAGTCCGCAGTGGTGTACCAGATCTACCCGCGCTCGTTCCTCGACACCGACGGCGACGGGGTCGGGGACCTCGAGGGCATCCGCGGCAAGCTCGATCACCTCGCCTGGCTCGGGGTCGATGCCGTCTGGCTGTCGCCCTTCTTCAAGTCGCCCATGGCCGACTTCGGGTACGACGTGGCCGACTACTGCGACGTCGACCCGCTGTTCGGCACGCTGGCCGACTTCGACGCGCTGCTGGCCGACGCGCATGACCGCAACATCCGCGTGCTCATCGACTGGGTGCCGAACCATACGAGCGATCAGCATTCGTGGTTCGTCGAGGCGCGCTCGTCACGCGACAGCCCGAAGCGCGACTGGTACGTGTGGCGCGACGGCGATCCCGACCGGCCGCCGAACAACTGGAAGGCGGCCTTCGGTGGCGACGCGTGGACGTGGGACGAGACGACGCAGCAGTGGTACCTGCACATGTTCCTGCCCGAGCAGCCCGACGTCAACTGGAACAACGCCGAGGTGGTGGCCGCCATGCATGACACGCTGCGGTTCTGGCTCGACCGCGGGGTGGACGGCTTCCGCATCGACGTGGTGCACGCCATCGGCAAAGGCGAGGACCTGCCCGACATCCCGGCCGACTCTTCGGCGATCGAGCTGACGCTCTTCCACGACTACCCGAGAACGCACGTGCTCCTGCGCGACATCCGCACGTTGCTCGATTCCTACGACGGAGACCGCACGACGGTCGGCGAGGTGTACCTGCTGAGCACCGCCAAAGTGGCCGAGTACTACGGGGCCGGCGACGAACTGCATCTTGCCTTCAACTTCCCACCGCTCCACGCGCCGTGGGACGCGGTGAAATGGCGCAGGCGAATCGACCGCGTCGTCGAAGAGTTCGACCCGCGCCAGGCCTGGCCGACGTGGGTGTTGTCGAACCACGACGTGAGCCGCCACCGCACCCGCTACGGCGGGTCCGAGGAGCGCGCCCGGGCCGCCGCCGTGCTACTGCTCACGCTGCGGGGCACGCCGTTCCTGTTCGCCGGTGAGGAGTTCGGGCTCGAAGACGCTGAGGTGCGGACCGACCGAGTCGTGGATCCCGGTGGGCGCGATCCGTGCCGGGCGCCGCTGCCGTGGGAGCCGGCCCCGCCCCACGGGTGGCCGACCGACGACGTATGGCTGCCGTGGCCGCCGGACCCCAACGAGCGCAACGCGGCGACCGAACGGGCCGATGACAGATCGGTGCTCCACCTCTACCGCAGGCTGCTCGCAGCGCGCCATAACTCGCCGGCGCTGTCGCTCGGCCAGTTCGCCTGGCGGCCGGGCCCCGACGGCGTCCTCGTCTACGAGCGTGCGCTCGACGGCGACCGCCGCGTCGTGATCGTGAACTTCACCGACGACCCCGTCGCGGTGCGGCTCGACGACCTCGATGAGGGGGTCGTCGAGGTAGCCAGCCACGGGCAGGGCGAAGGCGCGTCCTACTCGGGCGTGGTGCCGGCGTCGGGCGCGGTGATCGTGCGGTAGCTGCGCTCCTCGAGGACGAGCGCGCCCTGGTCGAGCGCGACCGACGCAGTGCCTTGTGCGAGACGCAGCACCGGTTCGCCCACCAGCTCGCGCCGCCACCCCGATGCCAACCGGCCCGTTTCGCGGCCAGCGAGCAGCGACTCGATATCGGCCCGCGACGCCACCACCTGGGGGTCCAGGCGCAAGGCCCGGGCCCGCTGCGATATCCAGGCGGCGACCAGCGTGACGGTGGCGCGCTGCGACGAATCGCTGATGTCGGCGCTGGGCAACCTCAGCTCCGGCGGCTTGAGCTCGCGACCCGCTTCCATCACCGCCATCAACTCGTCGGCGGGTGCTCCGCGGTGGAACCGGGGGTCGAGACCGCGAACGTCGCGCAGCTCGCTGGCCTTGCGCGGCGGCCGATACGCCAGCGCGATAACCGCCATATCCGACAACACGAACCGCACGGGCACGTCGCGCCGCATCGCCTCGCGCTCGCGCCAGGCGGCCAGCGCCTGCCCGATGCCCCGCGATACGCCCTTCAACCGGCGCGACTCCTTCAGCCGCCACCACGCGGTGTCGGCCACCTCGTCGAGGTCGGCTCGCAATCGCACCCGCTCGACCAGCTCGGCACACTCGGCCTCGGCCCACTCCAGCCGGCCGGCCCGCTCGAGTTGAGCGATCAACAGCTCTCGCAGCTCGAGGAGGTGGTCGACGTCGGCCGCCGCGTAGGTGAGCTGCTCCTCGCTCAGTGGCCGCTTGGTCCAATTGGTGAGACGGTCGCCCTTGGGCAGGGTCACGTCGAGCTCGCGGGCGAGGAGCGCACTGAGTCCGGTCGAGCTGTAACCGACAAAGCCAGCGGCGATCTGGGTGTCGAACATCGCCTTGGGCAGCACCGTGCAGCACGTCTGCAGGATCTCGAGATCCTGCTCGGCGGCGTGCAGGACGGCGACGGCACCGTCTTCGAGCAGCGGCCGCATCGGCGCGATGTCGATGTCGAGCGTGTCAACCAACGCGACATGGCCGTCCCACGCCAGCTGCATGAGCGCCACCTTGGGGAAGTATGTGCGTTCGCGGTGGAACTCGGTGTCGAGCGCGTACGCCGGCGCCGTCGACAGCTCGTCGCACAGCCGCTCGAAGTCCGCCGCCGTAGCGACCCAGCGGGCCGGCGCGGTCGCGTCCGTCACCGCGGCCGTCGCAACTCGAGGTAAACGGCCTTGGACGCGCCGACCAGCGGCACGGCCACGAGCGCGCCGACGACGCCGGCGGCCGAAACCCCGATGAGCGCGGCGGTCATCGTCGCCGGCGGCGACAGCTTGACCGCGTGGCCGACGAGGAGGGGCTGGAGGATGTGGTTTTCGATCTGGAGGTACACGAGGAAGAACAGAAGGGCAATAAGGCCTGTCCCCGCCCCCTTAGTGATCGCGAGGAGCACGAACGGGACGCCGCCGGCCGCGCCGCCGATCTGGGGCACCAGGTCCCACAGCGCGACCCATGCTGCGGCCAACGGCGTGAGGGGCACACCGAGGGCAAGGCCGACGATCAGCACGGCCACACCGGCCACACCGGCGACGAGCAACGAGCCGGCGACGTACCGGCCCACCACCTGATACGCCAGTCCCCCGGCCCGATCGGCCCGCCGTCGGTAACGGCCGGGAACGAGCCGGCGGACGGCGCGCACCAGGCGCTGGCCGTCGAGCAAGAGAGTGATGGCCAGCAGGAGCGTGACCGTCGCGGCCAGCACGCCGTCGGCCAGCGACCGCCCGGCCCGCTTCAACGGGGCGGTGTTGCCGTTCAGGCGATCGGGCAGCTTCTCGACCCACCGCTGTACCTTCGCGGGCACGTCATTCTTGACGAGGTCGTCGCCAACGAGCGGCAGGCGGCCGAGGTCCTTGACCACACGCGGGAGCTGGGCGCCGAGATCGCGGCCCTCGCGCACCGCCGGGGGCACGAGCAACAGCGCGAGGAGGACGACGATCACGGTGACGCCGAGCGTCACGACGGCCAGGGCGGCGGCCCGGCGGCAGCCGAGCCGGCGCTCGGCCGCCTCCACGACCGGGTTCAACGCCAAGGCCAGGATCGTGGCGATCGCAAGCGCGGTCAGCGTGCGAGGGATGGAGTGAGCGAGCCCACGCAACGCGACGAGCACGATGAACGCGGCGAACACCACGACGAGCGATCGCCAGTCGACATCGACGACGCGCACGGGCAGCGACGTTGCTGTCGCCCCAGCGTCGTCCGCTTCCGCCACGCCGGTACTGTACCGACGGATGCCTCGATCCCAGCCGATCGAACGGCTGCGCGTGTCGCCGCGGTCGGCGGTGATCGCCGTTGCCATGCTCGGCGCCACAGTCATGCTGCTGCGACTCGTCGTGGCGTCCCAGCGCGTGCTGGGCTGGATCCTGACCGCCGCCGTCGTGGCCGGGCTGCTGCATCCGCTCGTGTCGCTGTTTGCCCGCAAGATGCCCCGCGGCGCCGCGGTCGCCGCGGTCGTGTTGCTGACGGCCGGCGTGGGCGGCATCGTCGGCTATGGCGCCGTCGGCGGACTCGTGCGCGAGACGCGAAAGCTGCAAGACGCCGTCCCCCGGCGCGCCGCGAAGATCGAGGAGTCGCGCCACTTCGGGAAATCGGCCCGCGAGTTCAAGCTCGAGGAGCGCAGCCGCCGCTTCATGCGCGAGCTGCCGGCCCGGTTGCGGGGCGGGACCCCGGCCGAGGCGCTGCGGGCGGCGG
>JACDEA010000120.1 GCA_013816725.1 Actinomycetota bacterium | reverse complement strand
GGCGTCGGGTTCAGCGAGGGGAACGGCGGCGTGGGCGCCGGCGGCGGCCACGGCGGCATGTCGGCGGCGGCGGCCGACGACGCCATTGACAGGACGGCGGTCAGTGCGGCGGTCGCCAACAGCGGGACGCACCACCGGCGACGCTTGGGCACACGTCCTTCTGTCATTGGCATGCGCTCCCGTTTTTGGCATGCGCTTCTGATTTTGGCAACTTCTGTTTTTGGCATGCACTTCCGTTTTGGCATGAGCGGTGTCCGGACTGTTCCACATTGCGGCGCGAAGCATGCACACGGAGTGGCGAGTTGTCACGCAGTACCCGCCGACGCGCCACACTCGGTCATGGCCCGTCGCCGCCCCGGCATCTTCTGCGTCGAGGGTGGATGGTCCCCAAAGCTCACCGATAAGCAGAGCGTCCGTCCGTTGCTCGAGTACCTCGAGGGCGTGGGCCAGATCCGGTTCCTGCACGACAACGTGCGGACGGTCAGCGAGCTGGTCCACCTCGTCCGGCTGTGGCCCCAGCGCCAGTACCAGCGCTACTCCATCGGCTATTTCGGCTTTCACGGCGTGCCCGGGCGACTGCGGATCGGCCGCCAGTTCATCGGCCTCGACGAACTGGCCGACGAGATGAACGGGTCGTCGGCCGGCAAGACGATCTACTTCGGCTCCTGCTCGGTCCTCGACCTACCCCGGCGGGAGATCGAGGCCTTCCGGCGGGCGACAAAGGCGCGTTGCGTGGCCGGCTTCGACCGCGACATCGACTGGCACGAGTCGGCCGCCTTCGACCTGATCCTGTTCGAGGCGCTCACCTACTACCAGCGCATCGACGCCGTCGACCGCTGGCTCAAGGAGAACTACGGCGCCTTCGTCCGCCGCCTCGGATTCAGAATGGTCTACGGCTGAGTTGGTCTACTGCTGAATTGGCCTTCAGTTGAGCGTCGCGTCCAAGGGGAAGTTGGCCAGGGCGGCCAGGGCGCCGCGCTGGCGGCGCAGGACGTCGGTCCAGAGGCCCTCGGGGTCGTCGGTCATGACGTCGCCGGGCTCGGTGTCGACCACGACCCACGCGCCGGCATCGATCTCGTTCTCGAGCTGACCGCTCGTCCAGCCGGCGTGCCCGGCGAATACCCGCACGCGATCAACGGGCTGGCCAAACGCATCGGGCGCTTCCTCGAGGTCGACGACTTCCACCGTGCCCTCGCCCCGCTCGCCCAGGCCGATCGCGCTGCTTGACGCGACGGGACCGCCCACGAAGATCACCTCGGGGTCGGCGGCCAGCAGCGACCACCTCGGCAACGGCTCGGCCAGGGCCAGCGGGCTCGGCCGGTTGAGCACGAGCCCGAGAGCGCCCTCATTGCCGTGTTCGAGGAGGTACACCACGGTGCGGTCGAAGTTGGGGTCGATGAGGACGGGGAGGGCTACGAGCAACCGCCCCTTCAGGCCCGTAGCGCTCACGGCGAGCGACGTTCGGTCACATCGAAAGTATGGCGACGCCCGCCGGCCCGGATTCTCAGTTTCGTCGCCGGTTGACCGATCAGTAGTCATGCCGACCATCCGCCAAGCGGTGTTGCGCACGCTGGCGACCGGCGCATTGATGCTCGCCGTCGTGCCGCCGCTCGCGGTCTGGAGCACCCGGCCGCAGCCGGTGACGTCGATCGTGCTCAAGGCCTCCGTGACGCCGGTGCACGACAACCCGACGATGGTGGCGCGCTAACGGGGTAGACCCAGGACGCGTTCGGCGATGATGTTGCGCTGGATCTCGCTGGTGCCGCCGGCGATGGTGGCGGCAAACGCCCGCAGGTACTGATCGGCCCACGCGCCGCCCCGCACGACCTTGGGGGCCTCCCTGCTGCGATCGAAGGCGTCGATTGCAAAGGCGTCGACGCCGGTGAGGAAGGCCCGCCGCTGGGTCTCGCTGCCGAACAGCTTCAGCAGCGAGTGTTCGGGGGACGACTGGCCCTTGGCGTACTTGGCGAAGCCGAGGTACCCCATCAGCGACATGGCCTGCGCGTCGATGTAGAGCGACGCCACGGCGTCGTGGAAGCGGGCGTCGGGGTGGGCGGCGATCAGCCCTTGCACGATGCGCTGCACGTTCTGCGCGTGGTTCACCCACAGCATGGCCCGCTCATGCGCCAATGAACCCTGGGTGATCGGCCACCCGCCGTTCAACTCGCCCAGCAAGTTCTGGCGGGGCACGACAACGTCGCTGAAGAACACCTCGTTGAAGTCGGCGAAGTCGGGCTCGGTGAGTTCAGCAAGCGGCCGGCAGGTGATGCCGGGTGACTTCATGTCGATGATCAACGCGCTGATGCCCCGGTGCTTGGGCTGGGTTGGGCCGGTGCGCACGTAGCAAAGGCACCAGTCGGCGTGGTGGGCGCCCGACGTCCAGACCTTCTGACCGTTGACCACGAATACGTCGTCGTGCACTTCAGCGCGGGTCGAGATCCCGGCCAGGTCGCTGCCGGCGCCGGGTTCGCTCATGCCGATGCACCAGGCGATCTCGGCCCGCAACGTCGGCAGCGCGAACCGCTCCTTCTGCTCGTCGTTGCCGTAGTCGAGGATCGAGGGCGCGACGATGCCGAGGCCTTGCACGTTGGCGCTGCGCTGGAGGTCGCGGCCGGCCAGCTCCTCGAAATAGATCATCTGCTGGCGGGGCGACGCGTTGCGCCCGCCCAGCTCGGGCGGCCAACCGGGCACGAGCCAGCCGTTGTCGAAGAGCCGGCGCTGCCACCGCCGCGCCCAGTCGGGCATGTCGGCGCTGGAGTGTTTCGTCTCGGCCACTTCGGCTTCGGTGGGCGCGTTCGTCGCCAACCAGTCGATCAGCTCGGCCCGGAACGCCTCGTCCTCATCCGAGTAGCGCAGCCGCATCGCCAGGTGACCCTAGTCACGATCGTTCGTCCGGCGACCAGTCACGAAGTGGGGTGTACACCCCACTTCGTGACACCTCGCCTCTCCCGGCCCTCTAGCGGCGCGTCAGCAGAAGGCAGCCGGCGAGGGGGCCGCCGCCGGCGGCGGCGACGGCCACCTCGGGGTCGCCCGGGACCTGGCGCTCGCCGGCGATGCCCCGTAGCTGGGCGACGGCTTCGTGCAGGAACCCGTAGCCGTGCAACCGTCCGGCTGAGAGTTGGCCCCCGTGGGTGTTGAGCGGCAGCACCCCACCGTCGCTGGCGATGTTGGCGCCGCCTTCGACGAAGGCGCCGCCCTCGCCCTTGCCGCAGAAGCCGAGCGCTTCGAGCCAGACCATCGTGATGAAGCTGAAGCCGTCGTACAGCTCGGCCACGTCGACGTCGGCCGCCGTCAGTGAGGTGCGCGCCCACAGGTCGGCGCCGGCATCCCGCGCCGCCATCGTGGTGAGGTCGTCCCACTGGTCCCACGACGGGCGACCTCTGATCGCGGTGGCGACCGATTCGACGTTCACCGGCCCTTCGCGCGACACGACCACCGCGGTGCTGCCATCAGAGGGCACGTCGCAGTCGTACAAGCACAGCGGCGAGGAGATCATGCGCACGTTGAGGTAGTCGTCCAGCGTCATCGGCTCGCGGTAGATGGCCTTCGGGTTGAGGGCGGCGTTGCGTCGACCGTTGAGGGCGATCTGAGCCAGTTGTTCGCGCGTGGTGCCGTACTCGTGGAAGTGGCGCTGGGCGTACATGGCGATCCAGTTGGCGGCCGACGGCGCGCCGTACGGGAGAAACCACTGCATGAAGCCGTCGGCCCGGTAGCCGCCACCTCGCCCGCTGCCCGGCATGACCGCCGAGCGCCCGCCGCCGGCCTGGGCGGTGCCCTCCCACACCGTGCGGAAGCACAAAACATGGTTGGCCAATCCCGACTCGACCGCCATGCAGGCCAGGATCACCGAGCCCAGCTGCCCGGGCGCCTCGATCCCCCCGTTGAACCAGTTGAGGTTGAGGCGCAGCACGTCGTGCACCTCGGTGATGCCGGCGCCGCTGAAGCCCGGCGGTATCGCCATGTTGCCGGGATAGGTCGACAGGCCGTCGATGTCGGAACGGTCGAGGCCGGCGTCGGCGATGGCTTCGAGGCAGGCGTCGATGGTCAATTCCAGCGGGTCGCGGAACAGGCGGCGGCCGACGTCGCTTTGTCCGATCCCGCTGATCGCCGCCCTCACGTGGCGTTGGCCGGAGCGAAGAATGGAAGCCACACGTCGTCGTATTGCTCGAAGACGACTTGCACGTCCATCCCGATGCGAACGTCGTCGACCGCACAGCCGACGATGTTGGTGGTGATGCGGGTTTCGGGCTGGTCGTCGAGTTCGACCATCGCGATGACGTAGGGCGGGTCGAGCCCCGGATACCAGGGCTGGTGGTTGATCGTGTAGCTGGCGACGGTGCCGGTACCGGTCGTGGCCTCGGGCGCGACCTCCTTCGACAGGCATTGCGGGCACACCGACGTCGGCGGGTGGATCCAGTAACGGCACTGCTGGCACCGCAGGACGCGCAGTTCGCCGTCGGCCCCCCCGGTCCAGTAATGGCGGTTGGCGTCGGTGACGCGCGGCAGAACGCGGAAGGGCTTGTTGCTGTCGGTGGTGGTCACGCAGGCCTAAAAACCGGCAACGTGATCTCGTCGGTCTCCTGGCGGAACGCCACCTTCAGCGCCATGCCAGCTTCGAGGTCTTCGGGCTCGCAGCCCTCGACGTTGGTGAGCATGCGCGGTCCTTCTTCGAGGTCGACGACCGCGGCGACGTACGGCACTCGCGTCGGCCAGGGCGGCAGGTCGTTCTGACGCACGACCGACCACGTGTACAACGTGGCCCGGCCGGACGCCTCCTCCCACTCCACGTCGTCGCTCCAGCACTTCGGGCAGAACGGGCGGGGGTAGAAGAACGGCTGCCCGCACGAGCGGCATCGCTTGATCAGGAGCCGACCCTCGCGCGCCGCCGTCCAGTACGGCTCGGTCTCGAGGTCGGGGGCCGGAAGGTCGTAACGCGTCAAGCGCTACGACCGGCGCGGCAGTGTGGCCACGGCCTCGCCGGCGACCTTGGCCTCGCCGTCGTCGTTGAGCAGCTCGCACTCCAAGGCGACGGTGCCGTCGTCGTTCTTGGCGGTGACGGTGATCCGGCTCGAGAGCGTCTCGCCCGGCCACGTCTGCTTCACGAAGCGCACCTTGTAGCTGCGCAGGTTGCCCACGCCGACGTAGTTGGTGAGGGCGGTAGCGAGGAGCCCGGCCGAGAACATGCCGTGCCCGAACACGCTCGGCAGACCGGCCGCCTTGGCTTTGACCTCGTCGGTGTGCATCGGGTTGAAGTCGCCGGACGCCCCGGCGTACATCACGAGGTCGGTGCGGGTGAGTTCGTGCTTCAGCTCGGGCGCGGTATCGCCCTGCTTCACGTCGTCGAAGTAGATCTCAGCCATCGCCGGATCGTAGCGTTCGGGAATCGAGCAAACCCTTGGGCAGTTCGTCGACGCCGCGCTGCGCGCCCACGCCGGCCTGGAGGTGCGGATCTGGTCGCGCACGCGCCCGACCCGCCACTCGATGGGCGAGGTGCACGAGATGGCCCGGCGCGTGGCCGGCGCTCTGCACCGTCAGGGCGTCGGCCCGGGCGACACGGTCGCGTTCCAGATGCCGAACTGCGTGGAAGCCGCCGCGGTGTTCTGGGCCGCCGCGCTGCTCGGCGCCGCCGTCGTGCCGATCGTGCATTTCTACGGCGCCAAGGAGGTCGGCTTCATCGAGGGCGACGCCGCCCCCGCGGTGTTCCTGTCCCAAGAGGGCGCGGCCGAGTTGATCGCCGGACCTGACGTGCTCGAGGGGCCGCTGCCGGTCGACGCCGGCGAGCGCGCTCTCATCGCCTACACGTCGGGGACGACCGCCGATCCCAAGGGCGTGATCCACACCCACCGCAGCATCGTGGCCGAGTCGCAGCAGCTGGCCGCCAACCAGCCGCCCGATTCCCGCCCGCTTCTCGTCGGCGCGCCGGTCGGCCACGCCATCGGCATGCTCAGCGGCCTGCTCATCCCGTTGGTCAAGGGTCGCTCCGTGCACCTCATCGACAAGTGGGATCCGGCCGACGTGCTGGCCGCCGTGGTCGAGGGCGACCTCACCGCCGGCAGCGGGTCGACGTACTTCTTGACCAGCCTCCTCGATGCCCCCGAGTTCGGTCCGCAGCACCTCGAGCGCATGAGGTACATCGGCCTGGGCGGCTCACCGGTGCCCGCCGCGGTGGCCGAGCGGGCAACCGACCTCGGCATTTCGATCGTGCGCTCGTACGGCTCCACCGAACATCCCTCGACCACCGGATCGCTGCACGAGTTCCCGCGCGAGAAGCGGCTCTACACCGACGGCCGGCCGCTGCCCGGCGTCGAGCTGCGCCTGGCCGCCGACGGCGAGATCCTGTCGCGGGGTCCCGACCTGTTCGCCGGTTACACCGATGCGGCGCTCACCGCCGAAGCGCTCGACGGCGACGGCTGGTACCACACCGGCGACATCGGCGCGCTCGACGACGACGGGTTCCTCACCATCACCGATCGCAAGAAGGACGTGATCGACCGCGGTGGCGAGAAGGTGAGCGCGGTGGAGGTCGAGGAGGCGCTGGCCCACGTCGCTGGGGTGGCCGAGGTGGCCGTCGTCGCCGCGCCCGACGCCCGTCTGGGCGAGCACGGCGCCGCGTTCTTCCGCATGCAGCCGGGCGTCGTGGCGCCGTCGCTCGACGAACTGCGGGCCACGCTCGCCGCCGCCGGCCTGGCCCGTCAGAAGTGGCCCGAGGAGGTCCACACCGTTAGCGAGTTCCCCCGCACGCCCTCCGGCAAAGTCAGGAAGGTGGAGCTCCGCGCTCGTCTGCGCGGCGCGTGAGTCAGCTCGCGAGACTGATGGCGCGAGTGGGGCAGTTGCGGGCCGCTTCCCGGATGCGCTCTTCGGGCGCGGCGGCCGGGTCGAGGACGATGGCGTAGCCGTCGTC
>JACDEA010000119.1 GCA_013816725.1 Actinomycetota bacterium | reverse complement strand
GGACTGGCTCGACCGATTGTGCAGCCACCATCACGACCTCAAGACCCGCAAGAACTGGATGTTGGAGCACGGACGGGGCAAACGCGCCTTCGTGGGCCCGGATGATCCACGGCACCCGACGAACGCGCACGCGCCGCCGACGGCGGCCGCGCTGTGACGGCGCGCTGTGAAACGCTGGCGCATTCCGCGCGGATTTCGGTGCGCCCGCCGTGCCAAAATCCGCGCGGAACACGAGGGGCGGGCGGCCTGCCGGCCACTTAGCGCCGGCTACGCGTCGCTCGCCGGCTGGGACCAGCCGACGCGTGCCGCCCAATGCTCGGCGCCGGCCATGATGAGATCGCACGCTGGGTCTTTCACGGCGTAGTACGTGTCCCAGTCGTCTTGGACGGCAGATGCGAGCGCGCGCTTCATGGCTCCGTAGGAGCCGGCTGCCGCAGCGTCGGCGCGGAGAAAGTCTCGGAACAGCAGCGGATATCGCTGATTCGGTCGGCCGGCCTCTCGCACGTGGACGTGGAGCTCTCCTGGCCTCGACCAGTAGCGCTTCGCCCAGTCCGTGGGATCAGTCGAGAAGCCGGCGGGGATGTGGTCGACCAGATTGTCGGGCGTGCAGACAAGCCCGCGGAGGACTTCGTCGGGCCACGAATCGCAAGCCGCCAGATACTCGACGGTGATCTGAACGTCGATCAGGTCCTTAGCCGCAAGCCCCGGAATCGACGTGGATCCGATGTGGTCGATTCGAAGACAGTCGTCGCCGACGCGGTCGCGGAGTTCCGCGGCGATCCCTCGAAAGCGGCTCGGCCACAGCGGGTTGTAGTCGGAGATCACGAGTGACTTCGGCACCTGCATAAGGGTGTTCAGCGGGCGGCGGGTTCGAACAGCTCGACGACGTTGCCGGCAGGGTCCTGGAGCAGGATCTGCTTTCCGCCCGGTCCGTCGATGATGTCGTTGCGGAATCGGGCACCGGCGGCGCGCAACCGCGCCACTTCGACGTCGAGGTCGTCGACGATGAAATGGATGCGGTTCCAGCCGCCGGGGCCGGGTTGGGCGCCATCGGGCATCGGCCGGCCGGCCGAGCTTTTCGGTCCGGAGAGCAACAGCCGGAGGTTGCCGCGCGTCACATCGGCGAACGCCGGCGCGGCGTTGAGATTCACCTCGAACCCGAACACTTTCGTGTAGAAGGCGACCGCCTCGTCGACGTCGTCGACCATGTAGCGGACATTGACGATCTCAGCGTTCGGCATGCGATTTGCTCCTCTTCGTAGTGGGTGGGTCGGCGAGTAGCGGCAGGAGGAAGCGGATACGGCCCTCGAGCTCGACCGCGGTGCGTTCGAATGCGGCGTACGTGGCCCGGCTGGTCGTGGCTTCGGCCGCGGGGTCGGGCATGCTCCAGTGCGCGAGCTGCGGCTGCGACGGAAAGTCGGGACACACCTCGCGAACGCGGTCGCACAGCGTTATCACGGCGTCGAATCGCTGCGACACGAACTCGTTGAGGTGCTTGGTCCGATTCGCGCTGATGTCGATCCCGCGCGACCGCATCACCCTCACGGCGTTGGGATGCAGCGGTTTGGGGTGGCTCCCCGCGCTGGCCGCGTGGACCCTGCCGGCGGACGCGTGCTCGAGAAGCGCCTCGGCGATCTGCGAGCGAGCGCTGTTGCCGGTGCAGAGAAACAACACCCGTCGATGGCGGGCACCCTTCGCCGCTTCGCTCGCCGGCGTAGGGGGCACGAGCCGCAGCGCCGGGTGCAGTGCACTGCCGGTCGCCTGCAACTGGTCCTGGCAACGGCTGAGGTCGACCGCGTAGTAGCTATCGCGCCCGTCGGCGGCGCTGCGACGAGTCGAGACCAGGCCGCCGTCGCGCAGGCGGCGCAGGTGGTACGAGACGAGGTTCTGCGGCTCCCCGAGACGCTGCGTCAGTTCCCGTACCGCCCGATCGCTGCGGGTCAGCTCCCGCAGCAGTCGCCACCTCAGCGGATGGCCGGCGAGTTGCACGAAATCGGGCGGATCCTCGGTTTCCGACGCCACATCAGCCGACCTCACGCCGACGAGCATACGCAGCGCGGCCGAGATAGATCAACTCAATTTGATGGATTCCTTAGCTTGATGGATTCCGGCGCCGGCTCGCTCGCACCGCGGTGATGGCGACTGGCGCGCCGTTCGGTTGCATGGTGACCGTGAAATGGAGCCGACCGGCGGCGTCGGCGGTCCGGCGATGACCGACGACCAGATAGCGGGCGCCGGCGACGAAGAGCGGCGCGGTGTCGACCCGCAGCACGCCGCCACCCGAGGCGACCAGGCCACGGCGGCCGACGCGGTCGACGGTGACCAACGCGGCCTCGTCGTCGTGATCGGCGCGGAAGCGCCAGTCCCACACCGAGAACGCCGCCCGGCCTGCGGTGTACGTGAACGGCACGGCCGGCGGCGCCGGCCGCGGCGCGGCGAACGCGCGCAACGCGAGGGGGAGGAACTCCCGCAGGTCGTCCATCCAGTACGGCCAGTCGTGGACGCCGTGCTCGTAGACCGCAGTGTGCGGAATGCCGGCGCGGTTGAGCGCATTGTCGAACTCGTGGTTCATCAACCCGATGCCGAACTCGTTGAGCACCGCGCCGGGGCTCGGCTGCTTGGCGACCACGTCGTCGTAGCGGCCGGGCTGGCCGTCGCCGGTTCGCTGGTACAGCGACAGCGCGCCGAGGTTGGCGGCGAGCGTGGTCGGGTTGTGATCCTGCCAGCGGACCCGCTGGCTGACCGGATCGCCCCAGATACAGAAGTCGGGCATGTTCCCGTCCGCCGCGTTGGGCGCCAGGTAGTTGGCGGTCGTCCCCGCCGGCCACAGCAGCTGCGTGTCGACCGCGCCGGAGAACGCTCCGGCGGCCACGAACAGGTCGGGATGACGGGCGGCGTAGCTCATCGACCCGAACCCACCCATCGAGTTACCGGTGATCGCCCGCCCGCCACGCGCGGCCGTCGTCCGATAGTTGGCGTCGACCCACGGCAGCAGCTCGCCGATATGGAACGTCTCCCAGGCCGGCGCCGGCGTGGCGGTGTGCCCGTCGACATCGGTGCCGTACCAGTCCGAGTAGTACCCGTCGTAGCCCCCCTCGGGGACCACCACGATCACCGGCGCGCCGCCGATCGCCGCTTCGACGCCGTGTTTGATCCAGTCGAAGCGGCCTTGGCCGCCGTGGCCGTGCATGACGTAGAGCACCGGATAGCGGGCTGACCGGTTGGCTGCGTAACCGGTCGGCAGCAGTACGACGGCGTGGACCGGCCGTTGCATCGCCGTCGACGCGAACGTCAGCTCGGTAGCCCGGTCGGTGAGGCGCTTCCTCCCCGTTACGGCGAGGCCGCGCCCGATCCGTTCGGTTCGCGGCACGCACACCGGCGAGTCCACCGGCGCGGCACGGGCGACGGCAGCGGCCGGCAACCCGGCGAGCGTGACGGCGAGAGCCACCGCGAGCGCGGCGACCGCCGCACTACTCCGCCAGCGCACGGAAACGATCGTAGCGTTCGGCCATGGCCTCGGCCCACAGCGGGTCGGGTTCCACCTGCCGCGCCGTGGTCGCCCACCTCGACGCTCCGCTCATGTCGGTCTCCAGGCCGGCGGCCATGCGCGCCAGCCAGGCCGCGCCCAGCGCAGCGCCCTCAGGAACGGCGGCCACGTCGACAGGCAGCCCTGTCGCGTCGGCCACCGCCTGCACCCACTCGTCGTCCTGGATCCCGCCACCGGTGGCGACCACGCGTCGCGCTCCCTCGAGCGCACCTCCCAGTTCCAGCATGCGGCGGACGACGAAGCCCGAGGCTTCGTAGGCGGCCCGGCGCGCCCCGGCGGGGCCGTGAGTCAGGTCGAGGTCGTGCAGCTCGGCCCGGCGCGTCGCGTCGTCGATGGGAGCGCGCTCACCGCGCGGGTACGGCACCCATACGGGCACGTGCGCGGGGTTGAAGATGGCCCGGCCCCGCCCGAACAGCGACGAGGCCCAGTTCAAGAACAGCCCGCCGGCGTTGCTGGGGCCGCCGATCAGCGCGACGTCGCTCTGCCCGAGGTGCGGAATGGTCTGGAGACCCTCCATCTCGACGTATTCAGGGATCACGGCCCACACGATCAGCGTGGTCCCGAGCAAGACATGGACGTCGCCGGGATTGTGGGCGCCGGCGACGAGCTGCTCGCCCACCGCGTCGACGCCACCAGCGTCGAGCACCGCGTCGGTGCCCTGCACGCGCCCGACCGCCTCACCCATCCCCGCCATCCGCGGGATGCGCTCCTTGTCGACGCCGCCGTTGAACAGGCCCCAGCACGCCCCCGCCGCGCTGATGTCAACGACGGCCTCGCCGCCCAACGTGTAGTTGGCCACGGCCTGCGCCGGCCACAACCCAGCGGCCTCGGGGCACTGGCCCAGCGCCCACGACGCGAAGCCTTCGATCTCGGTGGGGCCGTCCTCGCCCCGCTCGTCGCCGTAGAGCAGGCCGGCCGTTTGGGGAACGCCGTTCTTGTTCACGGCGGCAAGCGACGGGACCATGGCGACCACGCTCACCGCTTTGATGTCGCGGTGGTGGAGCCCGGCCAACGCCCGGCGCGGCCCCCACCGCCAGGCCCGGTTGGCGTCGTGCTCGAGCCGGTTGGGCGCGGGGACGCCGACGCGGTGCGGGATACGGGTACGAGCCACGACGTTGCCGTCGTCGTCGGCGGCGACGGCCTTCACCGACGTCGTCCCGATGTCGATCCCCACGGTGACCCGCACGTAGGACAAGCTACGAGGCCATGAAGGTCCTCGTCACCGGCGCGTCCTCGGGCATCGGCGCCGACACGGCCCGTCTCCTCGCCCAGCGGGGCGACACGGTCGGCCTCGTCGCCCGTCGTGAGGACCGCCTCCGGGAGGTGTTGGCCGACTGCGGCGAGAATGCCCGCATGTGGGTCACCGACCTCGGCGACCTCGACGCGGCCGAGCGCGTCGCCCTCGAAGCGTGGGAAGCATTCGGTGCGATCGACGTGCTGGTCAACAACGCGGCCATCCCCAAACGCCGCAAGGTTCTCGAGTTGACCGCGGACGAGGTCGAGGAGACGCTGCGGGTGAACTTTCTCTCCCCCGTGCGGATGACGCTGGCACTGCTGCCCAAGATGATCGAGCGCGGCGGCGGCACCGTCGTGAACGTCTCCTCGCTGGCCGGCCGCCTCGGCGTGTACCAGGAGTCGGCGTACTCGGCGAGCAAGTTCGCCCTGTCGGGATGGAGCGAGGCGGCGGCCATCGAGCTGGTCGATACGCCCGTCAATATCCGCCTCATCACGCCGGGCGCCATCGACACCGAGATCTGGGACCGGCCCGGCAACAACGAGCCCGTCTATGTCGGCGACAAGGTGCCGGCGGCCGACGTCGCCCGCGCCATCCTCGAGGCGGTCGACGGGGCGTCGTTCGAGACGTGGGTGCCGGACATGAAGTCGGTCGCCGACATGAAGCACGAGGACATCGACGGCTTCCTCGCCATGCAAGCCGAGTGGTCGAAGGCGGCCGAGGCCGAGCCTGGCGCCGGTCCGTCCGGCCCATGAAGGCGTTGCTGTTCGGCACGCCGGGGGAAGGCACGACGCTGCCGCTCGACCTCGTCGAACTCGATGACCCCCCGCTGCCGGGCGAGGGCTGGGTGCACCTGCGGACGCGCCTCACCGGCATCTGCGGGTCCGACGCCAAGCAGATCCTCATGGACTTCGGCGACGGCGATCCGACCGACAACGCCATGACCGCGCTGATCTCGTTCCCGCAGGTGCTCGGCCACGAAGTGGTGGGCACCGTCGACGCCGACGGCGACGGCACCCGCTATGTCCTCAACCCGTGGTTGTCGTGCACGCCCCGCGGCATCGACCCGGTGTGCCCGGCCTGCGCGGCGGGCGATCTCAACTTGTGCTGGAACTTCACCGAGGGCTGCCTCCAGCCGGGTATTCACGTCGGCAACTCGGCCGACGCGCCCGGTGGGTTCGGTGAGCTGGTGCCGGCGCACCGCTCGATGCTGCACCCGATCCCCGACGCGATCACCGACGAGGTGGCGGTGCTGGCCGACCCCTTCTCCGTCGCCCTGCACGCGATCACCCGCAACCCACCGGGACCCGATGGTCGCGCCGTCGTCTACGGCGCCGGCGCGCTGGGTCTCAGCGCGGTGGCGATCCTGCGCACGCTCTACCCCGAGTGCGAGGTGCTCGCCGTCGCCCGCTTCGACACCCAACGGCGCCTGGCCGAAGAGCTGGGCGCGACGGTGATCGGCCACGAACCGCTCGAGGCCGTCGTCACCGACGTGGCGGACTGGTCGGGGGCGACGCTGCGACGGCCGTGGACAGGGCTCCCCTTCGCTCACCCGGGCCACGTCGATGTGGTGTACGACACCATCGGCGCGCCCGACACGACAGAAGTGGGATTGCGCGTCGTGCGGGCCCGCGGGACCGTCGTGCAACTCGGCGTCAACCCACCGGGCCGGTTCGAGTGGACGCCGCTGTATTTCAAAGAGGTCCGCATCGTCGGATCCAACGCCTTCGCCATCGAAAAGGTCGAGGGCATCCGCCAGCACGGGCTGGCTCACTACCTCGACCTGGTCGCGGCCGGACGTATCGATTTGAGCGGAATGCTCACCCACACGTTCGCGCTCGAACAATGGCGTGAAGCGTTCGCCGCCGTCGCCGACCAGCGGGCGTCGGGCGCGATCAAGGTCGCGTTCGACCTACGTTAAAGGGGTGGACGACGGCGCCGACAACACGCGTAACCCGGCGCTGACGGTGGCCGGCGCCGTTCTGGGCGTCCTGCTGGGCGTGTTGACGTTCCAGAAGATCATCGGGAACCGGATGATCGAAGCCTCGAAGTTCGTCCTTGCGGTGTTCATCGGCGGCGCCGTCGCCATGATCGTCTACACGCTGGTCAAGGACGGAGGCGCAGCCCTCCTG
>JACDEA010000118.1 GCA_013816725.1 Actinomycetota bacterium | reverse complement strand
GCGTAGTACGCGGCGGACTTGGCCGACTCGACTTCGAGCAGCATGTCGGCGCACTTGTGCTTGATGGCCTGGAAGCTGCCGATCGGGCGCCCGAACTGCACCCGAACCTTGGCGTACTCCACGGCCATGTCGAGGCACTTCTGCGCACCGCCCACCTGCTCGGCGGCCAGCGCGACGGCGGCCAGATCGAGGGTCTTGGTAAGCCCGGCTTCGGCGCCGCCCTCGGCGCCGATGAGGCGGGCCGGGGTCCCGGAGAACTCGAGGCGGGCCTGCTTGCGGGTCTGGTCCATGGTCTGGAGCGGCGTGCGGGTGAGGCCCGACGCGTCGCCCTCGACGGCAAACAGTGAGATGCCGTCGCCGGTACGCGCCGCCACGATGATCAGGTTGGCCGTGTGGCCGTCGATGACGAACATCTTGTGGCCCTCGAGGGTGTAGCCGTCGCCGCTCTTGGTCGCGGCGAGCTGGATGCCGTCGAGGTCCCACCGGCCGCTGTCCTCGGTGATAGCCAGCGTGGCGATCGTGTCGCCGCCGGCGATGCCGGGGAGCAACTCCTTCTTGGCGCTGTCGTCGCCCGACGTGAGCAGCGCATTGGCGGCCAGGGCGACGGTGGAGAAGTAAGGGGCGGCGAGGAGGGAGCGGCCCATCTCCTCGAGCACCACGACCAGCTCGACGTAGGTGTACCCGGAGCCGCCGTATTCCTCGGGGATGGCCAGGCCCTGCAGGCCGAGCTGCTCGCCCATCTGGGTCCACACCGCAGGGTCGTATCCCTCGGTGGTCTCCATGAGCCGGCGGACTTCGGTCGACGGCGACTTGTCGTCCAGGAAGCGGCGTACTGATCGGCGGAGCTCTTCCTGCTCCTCGCTGAAGGCGAAGTTCACCTGGGGCCCTCCCTATGGACGAGACTGGGGAACACGTTCTACTAGACCGGGCGGTCAAGATGCCATCGACACACTTCGAGGACAGTCAGGCCGAGATCCACAAGTTGGTGGTCGGCCCCATGGACAACAACGTGTTCGTCCTGCGGTGCAAGGAAACCGGCGACTCGGTGCTGATCGACGCGGCCAACGAGCACGAGAAGCTCCTCGAACTGTGCCAGCGGCTGAACGTGCGGCGGGTACTCGAGACCCACGGCCACTGGGACCACATCCAGGCAGTCCCCGCCGTGCGCGACGCCGGTTACGAGGTGGGCGTCACCGCCGCCGACGCGGCGATGCTGCCGTCGTACGACTTCGTTCTCGACGACAACAGCGTGATCGAGGTCGGGCGGCTGCGTCTCCACACGATCACGACTCCGGGGCACACGCCCGGGTCGATCTGCTTCCGGGTGGAGGGCTCGCCGGTGCTGTTCAGTGGCGACACGCTCTTCCCGGGCGGGCCCGGGAACACCACGTTCGAGGCTGGCGACTTCGCCGCCATCCTGCGCTCCATCGAGAGCCGATTGTTCACCCTTTCGGCCGACACCGTCGTCATGCCCGGCCACGGCGACGACACCACCATCGGCGCCGAACAACCCCACCTCCAGGAGTGGGCCGACCGTGGCTGGTGACACGTGAAAGTAGGTGACGCAGGGGTAATCGACGCCATCCGGGCGCGGCGGTCGATCGGACGGCTGACGGAGCCCGCGCCCGACGACGACGAGTTGCGGCAGATATTGGAGGCGGCGGCGTGCGCACCCGATCACGGCGAGCTGAGGCCGTGGAAGTTCGTCGTGTTGCGTGGCAAGGCCAAGGACGCGTTCGGTGAGGTGCTGGCCGACTCGTACCTAGCCCGGGTACAGGCCATCGGCGCATCACCGAGCGACGGCCAGCTCGAGAAGGAGCGCACCAAGCTCGGCCGGGCGCCACTCGTCGTCATCGTGTGCGCCGTCAACCGCCACAGTGACGAGATCCCATGGGTCGAGCAGCTGCTCGCCGCCGGCGCCGCCGCCCAGAACATTCTGCTGGCCGCCACCGCGTTGGGCTACGGATCGATGTGGCGGACCGGCCCGCCGGCCTATGACCACCGGGTACTGCATGCCATCGGTCTCGACGACCGCGACGCCATCGTCGGCTTCATATACCTCGGCGCGCCCAACGCCGGCCGCGAGCTACCCCCGCACGAACCCGACCTCGAAGACTCCGTTGAGTACTGGCGCGCTCCCGTATAACGAGCGGCCGTACGACGCGTCGCCGGTGCACACCGCGGACCTGCCCGCCACCCCGCAGCGCGACCGCAACATCCCGGCCAGCGCGTGGGTCGAGGCGCCCGACGCCGTGCTCCACGCCGGCGACGACATCGGGATACCGCCCGGGCGCGTCGACTACAAGCGCCGCCTCGGCCGCTGGCTGTTGTGGCGGGCCGGACCGGCGACCAAGGCCGACGCCCGCTACGTCGCGGTGGCCGCCGACGACCTCACGGCCCACCACACGTTCCGCCTGTTCCCCGACGGCACCGGTGAGGGGACGGGCCCAAGCGGCAAGATGCACGCGCGGTTCCGCTCGTGGAAAGAGGACTTGAACCAATGAAGATCGGCCTGTTCGCCCCGCTGGGCAACCCGTTCGCCACCCCGGAGTACATCGCCACGTTGGGACGCGAGGCCGAAGCGCGGGGCTTTCATTCACTCTGGGTCGCCGAGCACGTGGTGTTGTTCGACGAGTACGAGTCGAAGTACCCGTACGCGGCCGACGGGAAGATTCCGGCCGGTGGCGAGAGCGGCATCCTCGAACCGTTCACCGCGCTGTCGTTCATCGCCGCGGTGACCGATCGCATCCGCCTGGGCACCGGCATCTGCCTCGTGCCGCAACGCAACCCCGTGTACACGGCCAAGGAAGTCGCTTCGATCGACTGGCTCTCCAACGGCCGGTTCGACTTCGGCATCGGCGTCGGCTGGCTGCGCGAAGAGTTCGACGCGTGCAACGTGCCCTTCGAGCGTCGCGGGGAGCGCACGCGCGAGTACATCGAGGTGATGCGCAGGCTGTGGGAGGACCCGGTTTCCGAGCACCACGGCGAGTTCTACGACATGCCCCCGCTGCGGCAGTACCCCAAGCCGATCCAGCAGCCCCACCCGCCGATCCACTTCGGCGGCGAGAGCGACGCCGCTCTCAGACGGGTGGCCGACGTCGGCAACGGCTGGTACGGCTTCAACCGGCTACCGGAGGAAGTCCCCGAAGCTCTCACCCGCCTCGACAAGTTCCTGGCCGAGGCGGGCCGCATCCGCGCTGACATCGAGGTCAGCATCTGCCCGTACCTGAAGGGCGGCGCCGCCGACCAAGCCAAGCAGTACGAGGACGCCGGCGTCGACCAGGTGATCTTCCTCGGACTCGGCTTCGACCTCGATGGTCTCAAGAACACGCTCGACCAGCTGGCCGCTGCCCTGTAGTTAACAAGTGCTGTAGTTAACCTCCGGTAATGCCCCGGTAATAGGGTCTCGCCATGCGCAAGACACTGGCAACATTCGTCGCCGTCGCCGCCTGCCTCTCACTGGCCGCGTGCAAGAGCGGCGACAAGGGGATCAAGCTCGGCACCAAGCGCAACGTTGGCGACGACGCCTCGTACTCCATCCACGCCGCCGACCAAGAAGGCAAGGGTAAGGCCATCAAGCTGCCGCGGGTGTACCTCAAGGAGAAGGGCTACGTCGCGGTGCACGCCGACGCCGGCGGCGCACCGGGCCCGGTCCTCGGCGTGTCCGACCTACTCGAGGCCGGTGACCACAAAAAGGTTCGTATCAAGCTGGAGAAGCCGCTCACCTCGGCCGCTGACGTGTGGCCCATGATCCACGTCGAGGACAACAACAACTCGACCTACGACTTCCCCAACGGCGACGCTCCGGCCAAGATCGGCGAGCAGGTGGCCCAGGTCAAGATGCATGTCACGCTGCGCTAGCGCAGTACTCGTCCTCCTGCTCCTCACCGCCGCGTGCGGCGGCGGCAACGACAGCAAGAGCGGCGACGCAAAGGCGGCCACCACGACGCAGTCGACAGCGCCGCCGGTCACCGCCGAGTTCGGCGGCGTGCGCGGCATCGTGCGGGGGACGTCGATCGCGGCCGAAGGGCTCGAGGTCGAGGTCGACGACAACTACTTCCGCCCCAACGTCATCCAAGGAACGGCGCGGCAGTCGGTGACCCTCGTGCTGGCCAGCGAGGGCAAGAGCGTGCACAACTTCACGCTGGCCGACCAGAAGGTCGACGTCGACATCGCGGCGGGGCAGCACGCGTCGGTGAAGATCACGTTGCCGGCCAGCGGCGACCTCGTGTTCTTCTGCAAGTACCACAAGGACGAGTCCGGGATGGTGGGCGCGTTCCGAGTGTCGGCGTGATCCTCGCGGCGTACCGCGTCGTGGAGCTGGGCGCGTTCGTGGCCGGTCCCGGCGCCGGTGGTGTGATGGCCGACTGGGGGGCCGACGTGATCAAGGTCGAGACCCCGTCCGGCGACCCCATGCGGCGCATCTTCGCCGTGGGCTCCGGCCACCTCCAGCCGCAGAGCCCGCCGTTCGATCTCGACAACCGGGGCAAGCGCAGCGTGGTCCTCGACCTGCGGTCGGCCGGCGACCGCGACAATCTCAACCGGCTCATCGGCACGGCCGACGTGTTCCTCACCAACCTGCGGCCGGACGCGGTGGAGCGCTTAGGGCTCGACCACCAGACGCTGTTGGCCGCCCACCCGCGGCTGGTCTATGCCAGCGTCACCGGCTACGGCCTCGACGGGCCCGACCGGCTGCGACCGGGCTACGACGTCGGCGCCTTCAACGCCCGGACCGGTCTGGCCAACCTGCAAGGCGAGGTGTTCGACGAACCGGCCAACATCCGGTCGGGGCTGGGCGACCACGTCACGTCGATGACCGCGCTCACCGGCATCCTGGCCGCGCTGCTGCACCGCGAGCGCACGGGCAAGGGCCAGCTCGTCGCCACCTCGCTCCTGCGCGCCGGCATCTACAGCCTGGGCTGGGACCTCGGTATCCAGTTGCGGTTCGACAAGCTGGCCCCGTCGCAGCGTCGGACCGAGGCGGCCAACCCGATGATCAACAGCTACCGGGGGGCCGACGGAAAGTGGTTCTGGCTGCTCGGCCTCGAGGCCGACCGGCACTGGCCCAACGTGGTCAAAGCCCTCGGTGAACCGGCGGCGCTGGCCGACGACCGGTTCGCCGACGCGCGCGGGCGCCGTAAGAACGCAGCCGACTGCATCGCCGCGCTCGACGCCATCTTCGCGACGCGCAGCCGCGAAGAGTGGACCGCGATCTTCGACGCCCACGACGTGTGGTGGGCCCCAGTGCAGACCCCGGCCGAGGTGCTGGCCGATCCCCAGGCGCACGCGGCCGGTGCCTTCGTGGACGTGCCCGCCGGCCAGGGTGATTCCCCCGCGCACCGCGGCATCGCAACTCCGATCGACTTCAGCGCCGCGCCGGTGACGGCTGGACCGGTTCCCGCGTTGGGCCAACACACCGCCGAGGTGCTGGCCGAGTTGGACAACCTCAGCCCGCGGTAAGCGGGTCGCGCGGGACCGTCATCAACTCGATGTCGGCCGGCAGTCCTTCGGCCTTCACATTGCCGTTGCTTACCTCGACGGTGACGCGCCCGCCCGCCAGCGGGATGCGCTCGAGGCGCAGCTCGCCGATCTCCTCGGGCAGCGCCGGGCTGAGCCACAACTTGCCGTAGGGGATCCACGGATCGAAGCGCAGCATGGTGCGCAGGAAAAGCAGCGGTGACGCGGCCGACCAGGCCTGTGGTGAGCACGACGTCGGGTAACTGACCACGGTCGGGAACTCGTGGCGATCGAGACCGGCGAACAACTCGGGGAGGCGACCGCCCTGGGTCATGGCCGCGTCGATCATCGCCATCATGATCCGCTGGGCCTGCTCAACGAACCCGTAGCGCATGAGCCCGGCCACCGCGATCGCGTTGTCGTGCGGCCACACCGACCCGCAGTGGTAGCTGATTGGGTTGTAGCCGCCCATTGTGCGGCCCAAGGTGCGAATGCCCCAACCGGTGAACAACTCGGGCCCGCTCAGGCGGTCGGCCACCTCGGCGGCCAACTCGGGCTCGACGATGCCGGCCCACAGAAGGTGGCCCATGTTCGACGCCAGCGAGTCGATCGGCCGCTTGTCCTGGTCGAGACCGACGGCGAACCAGCCCTTGTCGGGCAACCAGAAGTCGGCGTTGAATCGACGCTTCAGGTCCGCCGCCTTCTCGCGGTACAGCGACGCCATGGCCATGTCGCCCGCCTCGGTGGCAAAATGCACCCGCGCCAGGTAGGCCGAGTACACGTAGGCCTGCACCTCGCCGAGCGCGATCGGCGCGCGGGCGATGTCGCCGTTGGCGTAGCGCACACCGTCCCACGAGTCCTTCCACCCCTGGTTCTGGAGGCCGCGGTCCGACGATCGCTGGTACTCGACGTAGCCGTCTCCGTCGCGATCGCCGTAGTTCTCGATCCACTCAATGGCCCGGTCGGCGTGGGGCAGCAGCTGGTCGACCGCCTCGCGCGCCAGCCCCCAGCGCCGCAGCTCGCCGAGGAGCATGACGAACAACGGGGTGGCGTCGGCGCTGCCGTAGTAGATGCGGCCGCTCCCCAGCGACAACGTGGCCGACTCACCGAACCGCATCTCGTGCAGGATGCGGCCGGGCTCCTCGTCGTTGCGCGGGTCGACCGTCGTCCCCTGAAAGCGAGCGAGCGTTTGCAGGACGCCCAGCGCGAGGTCGGGGTCCACGATCAGCGCGAACCACGACGTGATCAGCGAGTCGCGCCCGAACAGCGTCATGAACCACGGCGCCCCCGCCGCGATCACGGCCCGCTCCGGGTGGTCGGGATCGAAGATGCGCAGCGCGCCGAGATCCTCCGCGCTGCGATTGACGACCTCGCGGAGATCATCGTGATCGGTCTGCAGCATCGGTATCTGGCGTCGCCACCGGGCCAGCCGTTGAACCGGCGTGGATCGGTCGACCGATTCGCCGCACTTGTACCGGGGTTCGATGGGCTGCTC
>JACDEA010000117.1 GCA_013816725.1 Actinomycetota bacterium | reverse complement strand
GGCCCAGGCCGCGGCCAGCCGGTATGGCAGGTAAGAGCCGGGCCATCGTCGTCGGCAGCGGCGCCGGTGGCTCGACCGCGGCGATGGTCCTGGCCGAGGCGGGCTGGGACGTTCTCATCGTCGACAAGGGCCGCAACTACTTCGGCGACCTCACGTCGGCCACGCCCGCCACCGCGTTCTCCAACGACGAGCTGAAGTCGAGCGCGGCGCGCTACTTCGAGGACCCCGACACCGACCTCGAGCCCCGCACGTACAGGCGCGCCGCGGCCGACGCCGAGCCGATGGCCGTCGGCAACGTGAACCATCTGCCCTCGACGGTCGGCGGCGGGACCGTGCACTGGGACGCCAAGACGCCGCGGTTCTGGGACATCGACTTCAAGAAGCTGACGATGATGGGCCCGGTCGACGGCGCCGCGGTGGCGGATTGGCCGGTCAGCTACGCGGAGATCGCGCCCTTCTACGACGAGATCGAGCTGCTGATCGGCGTGCAGGGTGACGTCGCCCAACTCCCCGACGCGCCCACGAAGGCGCACGCGCCTCGCAGTCGGCAGTTCCCGATGCCGCCCGGTGCGCCGCAGTACAGCTCCATGCTGCTGTCCCGCGCCGCGCTGGCCCTGGGCCTGCACCCGTTCCCGGTTCCTATGGCGATCACGTCGCAGCGCTACGACGACCGGCCGGCGTGCAACGACTGCGGGTTCTGCAGTCACTACGGCTGCCCGATTCACGCGCGCGTCGGCGCGCTGGCGCCGCTGCGGCGCGCGCTGCTCGCCGGCGCCGAGCTGCGATCGGAAACGTTCGCAGCTCGTGTCGTGTGGCAGGGGCGCAAGGCCACCGGGGTCGCACTGGTGGACGCCGCGAGGCGGTTGCGCATCGAGCCAGCCGATCTCGTGGTGCTGGCCGGCTCCACCGTCGAGAGCATCCGGCTGGCGTTGCTGTCGCACCTCCCCGATCCGCAGCAGCAGATCGGGCGCCACTTCATGATGCACTGGTTCACCGCCGGCAGCGGGGTCTTCCTGAACGAGCGCGTGCACGCGTACCGCGGTCGCTCCACGTCGCACGCGGCCGACGACTTCGCCGACCCCCAGTATCCGCCGGCCACCACCGCCGCCGCCGCCGCCGGACTGCCGTACGTACGCGGCGGCGTCCTCGAGTTGGGCGGCACGCAGGATCCGATCGCCGAAGCGCAGGTGTACCGCTTCCTCTTGACGACCGCGCTCGGGTTTCCGAGGCCGTTCGGCACGCAGTTCAAACAGCTGATGCGGGCCTCACTGCTGCGCGACCGCCTGTGCGGTCTCGAGATGATCGGCGAAGACCTGCCGCAGCCGACGAACACCGTCGACCTCGATCCCAAGGTCAAGGACTACCGCGGCGCGCCGGTCGCCCGCATCACCTACGCGCCGCACAAGCACGAGTTGGTCGCACAGACGACGTACATCCCGTTGATCAGCGCGCTGTTGAAGGCGGCCGGGGCCGACGTGGCCTTCGCGGTGCCGGAGACGTCGTCGGACATGTACCGGGTGGCGGCGGGCGACGTGCCCGGCGGCGCCCACCTCATGGGCGGAATGCGCATGGGCAACGACCCGAAGACGTCGGTCACCGATGGGATTGGCAGGGTGCACGGCCTCGACAACGTGGTCGTGGCCGACGGCAGCGTGTTCCCGACGTCGGGGGCCCACAACCCGACGCTGACCATCATGGCCACCGCGCTGCGCAACGCCCGCCAGTGGGTCGGTCTCAGCACTGCCTCGCGTGGCGCGCCGCCGCAGAACGTTCTGGCGGCCACCGGATCGAACGGCAACCGCGCCGCCGCCGCGGCGATTGCCGGGGGTGCGGCCCTCGCCGTCCGTAGATTGCGGTCATGAACTCTCGACTGACGGCTGCCGCCGTCGCCCTGCTCGTCGTCCAAGTCGTCCACGGCGCCATTCCGGCGAGGACGTCGAGCGAGGGTTATGTCGGCGCCGTCGCCGGGGCGCTGTTGATCCTGGCGTCGATCGGCGGGGTCGTCGGTGCTGTGCGCGGACGTTCGTGGGCGGTGCCAGTCGTCGGCGTCACCGGCGCCGTCGTGGCCGTCGGCTTCGTGCTGTACCACGCGCTTCCGTGGCACTCGCCGGTCACCAACCCGTACTTCGGCGAGGACAAGATCGGCGCGTTGCAGTGGACGTCGGTGATCCTGGCCGTCGCTATCGGCGCGTGGGCCGCGTTCGAGGCGCGCCGGCGCGCCGCCGCATGACGATCGTGCGGATCGGCGTCCTTGGCGCCGCCCGCATCACGCCCGATGCCCTCATCAAGCCGGCCCGGGCGGTCGACGAGGTCGAGGTAGTGGCGGTGGCGGCGCGCGACACCGTTCGAGCCCGGGAGTTCGCGACCAAGCACGGGATCGCCCACGTCCACGCCGGTTACGAGGACTTGATCGCCGACCCTGCTATCGACGCCGTCTACAACCCGCTGCCGAACAGCCACCATGGGCCATGGACCCTGCGCGCCATCGCGGCGGGCAAGCACGTGCTGTGCGAAAAGCCGTTCACCGCGAATGGGGCCGAGGCCGAGGTGGTCGCCGCTGCCGCGGCCGCCGCGCCCTCGCTCGTCGTCATGGAGGCGTTCCACTACCGCTACCACCCGCTCATGGCGCGCATCCTCGAACTCATCGCCGACGGCGCCGTCGGCACGGTTCGCCGCGTGCAAGCGGCGATGTGCTTCCCGCTCTACAAGCGGAGCGACATTCGCTGGCAGCTGGGGCTGGCCGGCGGCGCGCTCATGGACGCCGGTTGTTACCCGGTGCACCTGGTGCGGACGCTGGCCGGCGCCGAGCCCGAGGTGATGCGCGCGGCAGCCAAAGTGCGATCGCCCGGCGTCGACCGGTACATCCGGAGCGAGCTGCGGTTCGCCGACGGGCGCACCGGACGGGTGACGGCGGCGATGTGGTCGGCCCGGTTGCTCGACCTGTCGGCGCGCGTTGTGGGCGACAAGGGCGAGATCCGCGTGATCAACCCGTACGTTCCCCACCGCTTTCACCGGCTCAAGGTCAACGGCCGGCGCGAGCGGGTTCGCGGTGAGCCGACCTACACGCACCAGCTGCGAGCGTTCGCCGCCGCCGTGCTGCGGGGTGCGCCGACCCTCACGCCGCCGGCGGACGCGGTGGCCAACATGAAGATGATCGACGCGATCTACCGCGCCGCCGGCCTCGACTGCCGCCCCGCGCTCACCAGCTCGTGAGGTGGTTGACGTCGCCGACGCAGCGAACGGCCACGGCGCGGCCGACCCACTCCTCGGTTTCGGCGTCGGTGAGACCCTCATCGAAGCGGGCATAGCACCGGCGATCGTCGGGGAGATCGCAGATGGCGACGCCCCATTCCGGCGCGCCGTCGCGGCCGTGGACGACCGAATACGCGGCGATGGTGGCCGGACCTTCATACGCCTCCGCGATGTGGCGCGCCGCCGCGACCCGCGGCACGCCCGGCCGCGGCGTCACCGGTGCCGACAGCGGCGGCGCGGTTGAGTACGTCGCGAACACGTGCTTCTGCATGTGCATCCCGACGCCGCTCACGAGGCCGAGGGAACCGGGGTCGGCCACGAGGGTGTCGGCCATCGCCGCGACCGAGTGCGTCATGTAGTCGCTGCCGGCGCCGCCGGAGAACGGCAGGCCACCGGTCACGGTGAAGGGCGCCCGCGGGTCATCCTGAGCGAGCCCCAACACGTCGAGCGCGAAGTTCACCGATCCGGCGAAGCACGAGTACAGGTCGATGTGCGCGACGTCGTCGATCGCCGCGCCGCACTCCGCCCACGCGGCGCGCATGGCGGCCGACGCGCCCAACGCTTGGCGCTCGGCCAGGTACGGCGTGTCCTCGGCGTAACCCCAGCCGCGTAGGTACACGCGCCGGTCGCCAGGAATGCCGAGCGCGTCGGCCCGCTCGTGGCTCGACAACACCAATGCCGCAGCCATGTCGACATCCATCACCGAGATCATGAACTTCGTGTACGGGTACCCGACCATTCGGTTGTCGGCGGTGGGCGTTATCAACTCGTCGACAGTCCGCCGCCGAGGGAACCACGCATAGGGATTGGCTTCGGCCACCGTCGACATGGCCGACAGCAACTCGCCCTCCACCCGCCGGTACTCGTCGGGGGCCACACCGCGCCCGCCGCGTCGGGCGACGTCGAGCATGGCGAACGTGAGCCACGCCTCCCAGACCTGGTGCGCCATCTCCGCCGGGTGGAACGGGTCGGGGAACGGGAACGCGGGCCGGTTCGGGTCGGGATGCGACCACTGGGGTTTCTCCCCCGCCTTCTTCAGCCGCCGGCGAGTGGCCAACGCTTCGGCGCCGCAGATCAGGGCGACGTCGCTCTGACCGGCGAGCACGCGCTCGGCCGCCTCGTTCACGAGCACCTGCGGCGTCGAGCCGCCGATGCCGCTGTAGTGCCGGCGACCAGGGCTGAGCCCGAGCCGCTCGCCCAGCCGGGCCGTCGCGTCGTCGTACTGCCAGCTCTGCGTGTACACGACCGCCAGGTCGTCGACCGCGTCGAGAAGCGCCCCGCGGCCAGCGGCGCGCGCCACCGTCTCCCACTGGTCGAGCGGTTCGGGCGCGCCGTCGCGCCACGTTTCCTGCGCCCACCCCACGAGGCACGGCGTGCGCGGATCGGGCCCGGCCACTAGCGGCCCTGCCAGTTGGGCTTGCGCTTCTCGGCGAAGGCCTTCGGACCCTCCTTGGCGTCCTCGGTCTGGAAGACATGGGAGGCGATCTCGGATTCGATCTTGTACGCCTCGCGCATCGTCACCGACAGCCCGCGCAGAACGCTCTCCTTGGTGGCCTGCACCGCCAGCGGCGCATTGGCGGTGATCCGCCGGGCCCAGTTGCGGGCCCGCTCCATCAACTCGTCCTCCGGAACTATCTCGTTGAGCAGGCCCAGTTCGAGTGCCCGCGACGCTCCGAAGCGCTCGGCCGTCAGCAGGAACTCCATCGCTGCCGGGAACGCCAATTGGCGAGGCAGCCGCACGGTGGTCCCGCCGCCGGCGAAGAGGCCTTGCCGCGGTTCCATCACGCCGAACGACGCATTGGGCGTGGCGATGCGGATGTCGATCCCGCCCAGCATCTCCATGCCGCCTGCGACGCAGTGGCCGTTGACCGCCGCGACGATCGGCTTGTAGAGCTTGGCGTTGCGCAGGACGGCGTCGGTCGAGTCGCGCAGCGACATGCCCTCCAGCTCGGTGACCTCGCCGGCGGCGATCTGCTTCTGGAGCTTGGTCACCTGCGGGATGAACGACTTGAGGTCGGCGCCGGCGCAGAACGCGTCGCCGACGCCGGTGATGATGGCGACCCACGCGTCGGGGTCCTCACCAAAACGCCGCCAGGCCTTGGACAGCTCGGAGAAGTGGATGAGGTCGAGGGCGTTGCGCGTCTCGGGGCGGTCGATGGTGATGGTGACGATGTGTTCGTCGTCAATCTCGTAGTGGATGGGCACGGGCGGCGAGCTTACGGATCCTTGGGGAGGCCCAGCAGGCGTTCGGCGATCACGTTGCGCTGGATCTCCGACGTGCCGCCGGCGATGGTGAGGCACCGGCTCCACAGCAGCCCACTGATCCACGCGCCGGCGGGCCCGTCGACGGTCGCCCCCTCGGGCCCGAGGAGAGCGAGGCCGACTTCCTGGGTGCGCTGATCGTGCTCGGCACTCACCAGCTTGCGGACCGACGGCTCGGCGCCACCCTCGGCTGCGCCGGCCAGCGTGCGCAACGTCATGCGGACCCCGAGCACCGCCAGCGCCTGGCTCTCGGCCACCAACCCGCCGACGGTGTCCAGCGTCGCCTCGCCGGCGCCGTCCGGCACCAACTTCAACACCGCGTCGACGCTCGGCCCGATGCCGGCGCCGGCGCCCATCGACACTCGCTCGTTGGCCAGGGTCGTGCGGCCGACGCGCCACCCCTCGTTGACCGCGCCGACCACACAGTCGTCGGGCACCAGCACGTCCGACAAAAACACCTCGTTGAACAGCGACGCGCCGGTGAGCTCGCGCAGCGGGCGCACCTCCACCCCGATCGACTTCATGTCGACGAGGAAGCAGGTGATGCCCTCGTGCTTCGGACGATCGCTGTCGGTGCGGGCAAGGCAGATGCCCCAGTCGGCGTCCTGGGCCATCGACGTCCACACCTTCTGACCCGACAACAACCAGCCGTTGTCGGCCGGCACCGCCTTCATGCTCAGCGCGGCGAGGTCCGACCCGGCGCCCGGCTCGCTGAACAGCTGGCACCAGTTCAGCTCGCCGCGCAGCGTCGGGCCGATGAACCGGTCCTGCTGCGCCGGCGTACCGTGCTCGATGATCGTGGGCAGGGCCCACGCGCCCACCGCGAGGTGCGGGGTGCGCACGCCGGCGGCCCGGAACTCCTCGTCGATGGCCAGCTGTTCGACGGGCGACGCGTCGCGTCCCCACGGCTTCGGCCAGTGCGGCGCGATGTAGCCCGCCTCGGCCATCTGCCGGCGGCGGCGACCCTTCTCCAGCGTGGCGATGAAAGCGCGCGTCTCGTGACGGGCGGGGTCGGCGGCGTCGCCCAACTCGACCCGCAGCTCGCGCCGCTCGCCCACCAGCGCCAGCTGCGCGGCGCGGCGTCGCCACACGCGGGGCTGACCGAGGAGCGACTGAATCGAGAGGGCCCGCTTGAGGTAGAGGTGGGCGTCGTGCTCCCAGGTGAAACCGACGCCGCCGAGCACCTGGATGCACCCGTTGGCGCATAGCACCGCGGCGTGCACCGACAGCGACGTCGCCACCGCGACGGTGAACGCGGTCGGCGCCCGGGCCGCGTCCCACACCGCGCCGCGGGCCAACTCAAGCGCCACGAGCATGTCGGCGCAACGGTGCTTGACCGCTTGGAACTGACCGATCGGCCGCCCGAACTGCTCGCGCACCTTGGCGTAGGACGCGGCGGTGTCGACGCACCACGCCGCCAGGCCCACGGCCTCGGCCGACAGGACGAGGGCCGCACCGTCGCGGGCG
>JACDEA010000116.1 GCA_013816725.1 Actinomycetota bacterium | reverse complement strand
ATCTGGGCCATCGCCGGTAACCGGGCCGAGTAGGCGCAACCGCGGCACCGCGATGGAGCCCGAGACCGCGAGCAACGGCAGCAGCCCGGCGAACACCCAGCGCCACCCGACCGTCTCGGCGATCACCGCGCTCAACGCCGGGCCCACCAGGCCGGGCACGACCCACGCGGTCGACATCAAGGCGAACATCCGCGGCCGCAGGTCGGGCGGGTAGCCGCGGGCCACCGTGGTCACCGCGGCGGCGGAAACGGCGCCGGCGCCGAGGCCCTGCACCGTCCGGCCGATCACGAGAACGAACATCGACGGCGCCAGCGCGCCGACGGCGAGGCCGGCGGCGAAGAACCCGACACCGAGCGTGAAAGGGCGGCCGACGCCCTGTCGATCGGCGGCCCGGCCGGCGAGAACCGTGCTGACCAGGCTGGCGAGGAAGAAGGCGCTGAATGCCCAGCCGTACAGGCGGATCCCGCCCAGGTCGCTGCGGACCGCCGGCATGATCGTGGCCACGGCCAGGCCCTCGAACGCGATCAGCGTGACGGTCATGACCAGCCCGATCGTCAGCCCCCGTCGCTCCGGTCCCCACACACCGCTCATTCTGGAGGCAATGAGTCGCTGATTTGGCGACTTATTGCCTCCAGAATGGGGCGAAGATGGGGGGGTGAAGGTTGCCGTGGTCGGCGGGGGGGTCATCGGGCTCTCGATCGCGTGGCGGCTCGCGCAGCGGGGCGACGCGGTGACGGTGCACGACGCCGCGCCGGGGTCGGGTGCGTCGCACGTGGCCGCCGGAATGCTGGCGCCGGTCACCGAGGTGCAGTTCGGCGAGGAGTTGCTGCTGGCCATGAACCTCGAGTCGGCCCGCCAGTACCCGAGCTTCGTCGCCCAGCTGGAGGCGGCCACCGGGCGGTCGACGGGCTACCTGCCCTGCGGCACGTTGGTGGTGGCTCGCGACAACGACGACCTCGTTGCCCTCGACCGTCTGGCCGCGTTCCAACGCGACCTCGGCCTCGACGTCACCAAGGTGCGGGCCGGAATCTGCCGTGAGATGGAGCCCGGTCTCACCCCGAGCGTGCGCGGTGGCCTCCTCGTGGCCGGCGACCACCAGGTCGATCCCCGCGCCCTCGTTGCCGCGCTCCTCGACGCGTGCCGCGGCGCGGGCGTGGGTTTTGTGCACGAGCGGGTGACGGAGTTGCCGGCCGCCGACGTCGTCGTGGTGGCCGCCGGTTGCTGGTCGGGTGACATCGCCGGCGTGGAGCTGCCGGTGCGCCCGGTCAAGGGCCAGCTGTTGCGCCTGCGGGGCAAGGCCGGCGTCGAACGCAACATCCGCGGCCTTGACGTGTACATCGTGCCGCGGCCCGACGGCGAGGTCGTGGTCGGGGCCACCGTAGAGGACAAGGGTTACGACACCACCGTTACCGCCGGCGCCGTTCACGACTTGTTGCGCGCCGCGGTCGAGCTGGTGCCCGACGTGGCCGAACTCGAGCTGGTCGAGGTGAGCGTCGGCCTGCGACCGGCCACCCCCGACAACCGGCCGATCATCGAGCGGCGCGGCGACGTCGTCGTCGCCACCGGCCACTACCGCAACGGCGTGCTGCTCGCCCCGCTCACCGCGTCGCTCGTCGCCGACTTGGTCCGATGAAGGTGACGGTGAACGGTGAACGGCGCGACGTGCCCGACGGCGTCAGCGTGCACACGCTGGCCACGCAGGTTCTCGATCGCCCGACTGGCGTCGCGGTGGCCGTCAACGGCGAGGTCGTGCCGCGCAGCGCGTGGGCCTCGACGGCGCTCTGCCACGATGACCGCGTGGAAGTCGTGACCGCGCGGCAAGGGGGATGACGTGACCGATCCTCTCGTCATCGGCGACCAGAAGTTCGAGTCGCGCCTGATCCTCGGTACCGGCGGCGCTCCCAGTCTCGAGGTTCTGGCCCGGGCTCTCGCCGCGTCGGGTACCGAGATGGTCACGGTCGCGGTGCGCCGCGTCGATCCGTCGGCCAAGGGATCGCTGCTCGACGTGCTCGAGCAGGCCGGCGTGCGCCTGCTCCCGAACACCGCGGGGTGCTTCACGGCCCGCGACGCCGTCCGTACCGCGCAGCTGGCCCGCGAAGCATTCGCGACCGACTGGCTGAAGCTCGAAGTGATCGGTGATGACCGCACGTTGCTGCCCGACGTGGTCGAGTTGGTCGCCGCCGCCGCCGAACTGGTGGACGACGGGTTCACCGTGCTCCCGTACACCAACGACGATCCCATCGTCGCTCGCCGGCTGGAGGACGTGGGGTGCGCGGCGGTGATGCCGCTCGGCTCGCCCATCGGCAGCGGGGCCGGGATCCGCAACCCGTACAACATCGCCCTGGTGCGCGAGGCCGTCACCGTGCCGGTGGTGTTGGACGCCGGCATCGGCACCGCGTCGGACGCGGCGCTGGCCATGGAACTCGGCTGCGACGCCGTGCTGTTGGCCAACGCCGTCACTCGCGCGCAACAGCCGGCGCTGATGGCCGAGGCCATGCGCGACGCGGTGCGGGCCGGTCGCGCCGCCTACCGGGCCGGGCGCATCCCCACCCGACGCTACGCCGAGCCGTCGAGCCCGTCAGACGGCATGGCCGAGTGGGGCGACTGACGTGCCGACCCGCACGCTGATCGCAATCGCTTTGGCGACCGGGCTGCTCATCCTGGTCGCCTTCGCCCTGCAAGTCTTGCTAGCCCGCTGACCTAGGGTTTCCGACATGGCTGAGCAGTTCGACGTGGTCGTGATCGGTGGCGGGCCCGGCGGCTACGCAGCTGCGCTCTACGGCGCCGGCGCCGGGCTCAACATCGCGATCGTCGAGAAGGACAAGGTCGGCGGCACGTGCCTCCACCGCGGCTGCATTCCGGCCAAGGAGTTCCTCGAGACGGCGACGGTGTTCCGCACGGTGTCGGGCGCCAAGGAGTTCGGCGTGCAAGCCGAGCCGCCGTCGATCGACTTCGCCGTCAGCCAGGCGCGCAAGCAGAAGGTCGTCGACCAACTGTGGAAGGGTCTGCAAGGCCTGCTGAAGCAGCGCAAGATCACGGTGGTCAAAGGCACCGGATCACTGGCGGCCAACAAGACGGTGAAGGTCGACGACGGCAGCGAGTTGAAGGCCAAGCACGTGATCCTGGCCAGCGGGTCGGTGCCGCGGACGATCCCCGGTTTCGACGCCGACGGCGAGTACGTACTGACCTCCGACGAGGTGCTCTCGTTGGACAAGCTCCCGGCTACCGCGGTGGTGATCGGCGGCGGCGCCATCGGTTGCGAGTTCGCGTCGATGATGAGCGACCTCGGCGTGCAGGTCACGATTCTCGAGGCGCTCCCCAAGATGCTCCCGGGCTGCGACAAGGACGTCGTCGACGTGGTGGCCAAGTCGTTCAAGAAGCGGGGCATCGACGTGCGCACCGGCGTCGAAGTACGGGGCCACACGCCGGGCGATTCCGGCACCACCGTGTCGTTCGGCGACGGCGAGCAGATCACCGTCGACTGCGTGGTCGTCTCCGTCGGTCGCCGTCCGCTCTCCGACGGCCTCCTCGCTGAGGGCACCGAGGTCGAACTGGACGGACGCGGATTCGTGACCGTCGACGAACGCATGCGCACGACGGCCGACGGCGTCTACGCGGTCGGCGACCTGGTGGCCACACCGCAACTCGCGCACGTGGGATTCGCCGAGGCCATGGTCGCCGTGCGCGACATCCTGGGCGAGGACGCCACGCCGGTCGACTACGGCGCCGTGCCCTGGTGCATCTACTGCTATCCGGAGGTCGCGTTCGCCGGGCTCTCCGAAGCGGCGGCCAAAGAGGCCGGTATGGACGTCATGGTGGCGAAGCACCGTTTCGTGGGCAACGGCCGGGCGCTCATCATCGGTGAGCCAGAGGGGCTGGTGAAGGTGATCGCCGAAAAGCTTCCCGACGGCAAGGCTGGCCGCATCGTGGGCGTTCATATGGTCGGACCGTGGGTCACCGAGCAGCTCGGGCAGGGGTACCTGGCCGTGAACTGGGAAGCGACCCCCGAGGAGGTCGGCCACTTCATACAGCCGCACCCCACGCTCTCCGAGACGTTCGGCGAGACGGTGCTGGCCCTCACTGGAAGGGGATTGCACGGCTGATGGCTGACATCACGATGCCGCAGCTCGGGGAGACCGTCACCGAGGGAACGATCACGCGGTGGGCCAAGCAGGTCGGCGACCGCATCGAGGAGGACGAGGTCCTCTTCGAGGTTTCGACCGACAAGGTCGACTCCGAGGTGCCGGCGCCGACGTCGGGGTTCCTCGCCGAGATCCTCGTCGCCGAGGGCGAGACCGTGGAGGTCGGCGTGAAGCTCGCGGTCATCTCCGAGGAGGCTCCCTCCGGCAACGGCGCAGCTGCGGCGCCCGCGACGGACAGCGCGGGCGAGGCGCCGATCGAGGCCGCGGAAGCCGAACAGGCCGGCGCCCCCGAGGAGCAGGCCACCGACCAAGCCGACGGCAGCGCCGAACCGCCCGAGAAGCAGCCGCAAGAAGAACCACAAGCACCAGAAGCACAAGCAGAAGAACCGTCGCCACAACCGCCCGACGCTCCCGCTTCGGGCGGCGCGGCCAAGTCGTTCTCGCCGGTGGTTCGGAGGCTGATCGCCGAGCACGGCCTCGACCCGACGCAGATCACGGGCACCGGGTCCGGCGGCCGCATCACCAGGGCCGACGTTCTCGCCGTCGTCGAGGGCGGCGGGGCCAAGGCCTCGACCGCACCGACAGCACCGTCCTCGACCGCGCCGTCGCCGGCGGCCGAGGAGAAGGCCGAGCCGGCACCGGCACCGGCGGCCAAGGTCACGCCCGGGCAGCGGGACGAGGCCATTCCCTTCTCCAACATCCGCAAGCGCACGGCCGAGCACATGACGCGGTCGCTGTCGACCTCGGCCCACACGCTCGTCGTCATCGAGGTCGACTTCGACAACGTCGAGCGGGCGCGTGTGCCGATCAAGGAACAGTTCAAAGCCGAGGAGGGCGTCAGCCTCAACTACCTCCCGTTCATCGCCCGGGCCGTCATAGACGCCATTCGCGAGTTCCCTCGCGTCAACGCGTCGGTGGGCGAAAACGAACTCGTCGTGCACCACTACGTCAACCTGGGTGTCGCCGTCGACCTCAATTTCGAGGGCCTCATCGTCCCGGTCGTCCACGACGCCGACGCCAAGCGCTTGCGGGCCCTGGCCCGCGAGATTGCGGAGCTGGCCGGCAAGGCGCGGAGCAAGAAGCTGAGCGCCGACGATATCTCGGGCGGCACGTTCACGATCACCAACGCCGGGGGGTACGGCACGCTCATCACCGGCCCGATCATCAACCAGCCCCAGGTCGCCATCTTGTCGACGGACGGCGTGAAGATGAAGCCGGTGGCGATCGCGGTGGGCGACGACGACTGGGCCGTCGCGGTGCACCCGATCGGCAACCTGGCGATCAGCTTCGACCACCGCGCGTATGACGGCGCCTACGCCGCGGCGTTTTTGGCCAACGTGCGCGAGATCCTGGAAACGCGCGACTGGCAGCAAGAGCTGTAGTGGGTCGTAGCCCCCGGGTCGACCGGGTGCGGTGGCTGGGGCGGGTCCGCTACCGCGACGCCCATGCAGTCATGTCGGCCATGTGGGAGCACGGCACCGACGATGCGCTCCTGCTGCTCGAGCATCCGCACGTGTACACGCTCGGTGTGCGAGCCAAGCTCGAGCACGTGCTGGTGCCCCCGGCCAGCGTGGGCGCCGAACTCGTGAAGACCGATCGCGGCGGCGACGTGACGTACCACGGTCCCGGTCAGCTGGTCGGTTACCCGATCACCAACGTGGAATCGGGCCCCGACGCCACGCCCCGCTACGTGCACGGGATCGAGCAGTTGGTGATCGACGTGCTCGGCGATCTCGGCCTCCCCGGCGCGACGCGCGTCGCCGATTACCCCGGCGTGTGGGTCGGCGGCCGCAAGATATGCGCGATCGGCGTGCGCATTTCCAAGGGCCGGTCGATGCACGGGTTCGCGCTCAATGTCGACCCCGACATGACGATGTTCGACCACATCGTGCCCTGTGGGATCCGCGACAAGGAGGTCACGTCGCTGGCTCGTGAGGGCGTGCATGCGTCCATGGCCGACGTGGTCGATGCGTTCGCCCGCCGGGTCGGCGGTGACCGCCACGATGTCGCCCCCCGCCGGCGACGCGCGCAGGAAATCAGCGTCGCCGTCGGGCGCAAGCCGGCGTGGCTTCGCACGAAGGCCGACATGGGCGTCGGGTATCGCGAACTGAAGCGGACGATGCGGTCGTTCGACCTCGTGACCGTGTGCGAAGAAGCGGGTTGTCCCAACATCTACGAGTGCTGGGCCAGCGGCACGGCCACGTTCATGATCAACGGCGACCGGTGCACACGGGCGTGTGGCTTCTGTCTCGTCGACACCCGCAAGCCGTCGGGCCGACCCGATCCGGCCGAGCCCGGCCGCGTCGCCGCCGCGGTCGTGCAGATGGATCTGACGCACGCGGTTGTCACCGCCGTGGCCCGCGACGACCTGCCCGACGGCGGCGCTGGCGCGTTCGCCGACGTCATCCGGGCCGTGCGGCGCCGTTCGCCGGGCACCGCGGTGGAGGTGCTCATCCCGGATTGCAAGGGCGATCCGGTCGCGCTCGACACGATCTTCGCGGCCCGCCCCGACGTGCTGAACCACAACCTCGAGACGGTGGCCCGCCTACAAGAGCGCGTGCGACCGTCGGCGAGCTACGCCCGCAGCCTGGCGGTGCTGGCCCGGGCCAAGGCCGCCGGACTGACCACGAAGTCGGGCGTGATGGTAGGACTGGGCGAAACCGAGAGCGAAGTGGTCGCTGCACTGGTCGACCTGCGCAGCGTGGGCGTCGATATCGTGACCGTCGGCCAGTACCTGCGCCCGACGGCGCGCCACCTGCCCGTAGAGCGCTGGTGGACCCCCGAGGAGTTCGACTCGTTGCGCATCGTCGGCGAGGCGATGGGCTTTGCCCACGTGCAGTCCTCGCCGCTGACC
>JACDEA010000115.1:2177-7027 GCA_013816725.1 Actinomycetota bacterium | reverse complement strand
CCCGGCCCGCGGCGGCGAAGGCTCGGGGTCGTCGGCCGGCTGGTGCTGGTGTGGGGCCAAGCCGCGGCCGCGCCGGTGGCGGCGTTGGTCCTATCGCCCGAGAAGATCGGCCTGAGCCGGATCCAGTGGGTCGTCCTCGGCAGCGGCCTGATGATCAGCCTGGTCGGCATCATCGTGACGGGCCGCAGCGTCGCGCTGCCGCTGCGCGCGTTGCGGTCAGCCGTTCTCCGGGTGCAAGCGGGCGACCTCGACGTGGCTGTGGTCGTCGAAGACGGCGGGGAGCTCGGCCAGCTCCAGGCCGCGTTCAACGAGATGGTCACCGGACTCCGTGAGCGCGACCGCGTGCAGCTGCTCTTCGGCCGTCACGTGGGTGCCGAAGTGGCTCGCCAGGCGCTGGCCGGTGACGACGCTCTGGGCGGCGAGCTGCGCGTCGTCAGTGTGCTGTTCGCCGACATCGACGGGTCGACGTCGCTGGCCCAGGCCTTGTCCCCCGACGAACTGGTGATCATGCTCAACGGGTTCTACGGCGCGGTGGTGAGCGCGGTGAGCGCCGAGGGCGGCCTGATCAACAAGTTCGAGGGCGACGCCGCGCTGGCCGTGTTCGGCGCCCCGATCGCGCAGGCCGACCACGCCGACCGCGCGTTGCGCGCCGCCCGGGCTCTCCGCACGGCACTAGCCGACCTCACCCCGGTGTTTCCGCGGCTCGATGTCGGCATCGGTGTCGCCACCGGTCCCGCGGTGGCCGGCAATGTCGGCGCCGCCGATCGCTACGAATACACCGTGATCGGCGACCCGGTGAACGAAGCATCCCGGCTCAGCGACCTGGCCCAGGAGCATCCCGGGCGGGTGCTGGTGAGCGAGTCGACCGTGGCCGCGGCCGAGACCGAGTTCACCCATTGGATCGGCAGCGGAACGGCTCGGCTTCGTGGCCGCGACCGCGACACCACGTTGTTCGTGCCGCTCGAAGACGGTCGCATCGCACTGGGCGAGGACCAACAGCAGACGCCTTGAGCGTCAGCTGAGAAGCGCTTCCCACTCGTCGAGGTTCTCCACGTAGGCCCAGCCTTCCGCGACTCGCCCGTCCTTCATGCGGAACACTGCGATGTCGTGGCGGTCGTAGCGCTTGTCGCCCTTGGTCGCGACGACGTGTTCGATGGCTACGGCGAACGTGTCGTCGGCCAGCATGTGAACGAGCTGGATGTCGAGCGAGCCGGCTGCCGCAGCCATGGCGGCGACGTGCGCGAGCAGCGCGCTCTTGCCCTCGAAGTCGCCGGACACGGCGCTCTTGCCGGGAAAATGCCACTTGATGTCGTCGGCCAACATGGCGAGGAACGTGTCGGCATCGCCGCCGGCCATGGCCGCGTATCCGCTCCGTACGAGCTCGGCGTTCGGGTGATCGGTCATTCGGTTCAGCGTAAGCTGGCCCGAACAACCGCACTCGGAGGTCATCCAATGCCCGGTTCCGTCATCGTCGCAGGCGCTCGCACGCCAATCGGCAAGCTTTCCGGGGCGCTAGCCGGGTTTTCGGCCATGGACCTCGGCGGTTTCGCCATCGCTGCCGCGCTCGAGAAGGCGGGCGTGAAGCCCGAGGACGTCGACTACGTGTTCATGGGCCACGTGCTCCAGGCCGGCGCCGGCCAGATCACGGCCCGCCAGGCCGCGGTCAAAGGCGGCATCCCGATGACCGTCCCGGCGACCACCATCAACAAGGTCTGCCTCAGCGGCCTCAACACCATCTACCTGGCCGATCAGCTGATCGCCAGCGGCGACGCCGACGTGGTGGTGGCCGGCGGCATGGAATCGATGACCCAGGCGCCCCACCTGCTCCCCGGTGCGCGCGCCGGTTACCGCATCGGCGACGCCAAGCTCGTCGACGCCATGATGTACGACGGGTTGTTCTGCGCTTTCGACGTGTGTGCGATGGGCGCCGGCACCGAGAAGTACACCAAGGCGGCCGACGGCATCACACGCGACCGCCAAGACGCGTTCGCGGCCACGTCGCATGAACGGGCGTCGGCGGCGGTGAAGGACGGCCGCCTGGCCGACGAGATCGTCCCTGTGTCGATCCCGCAGCGCAAGGGCGATCCGATCGTCGTCGAGACCGACGAGGGCGTCCGCCCCGGCACCACCGGCGAAAGCCTCGGCGGTCTGCGCCCGGCGTTCGACGCCGACGGCACCATCACCGCGGGCAACGCCTCGCAGATCTCCGACGGCGGCGGCGCCGTAATCATGATGTCGAAGGCCGAGGCCGAACGGCGTGGCGTGTCGCCCCTGGGCGAGATCGTCGCCTACGGGCAGGTCGCCGGTCCCGACGCGTCGTTACTCACGCAGCCGTCGCGCGCCATCAACCAGGCCCTCGGCAAGGCGGGCAAGAGCGTGACCGACCTGGCGCTGATGGAGATCAACGAAGCGTTCGCGGCCGTCGGGCTGGCGTCGATGGACGAACTCGGCGTGACCGACGAGAACGTCAACGTGAACGGAGGAGCCATCGCTCTCGGCCACCCGATCGGCATGTCGGGCACCCGCCTGGCGCTGACCCTCCTCCTCGAGTTGCAGCGCCGCGGCGGCGGCCTCGGGGCCGCCGCACTGTGCGGCGGCGGCGGCCAGGGCGACGCGCTGATCGTAAAGGCGCTCTAGTCGTGCAGGCGCTGGCCTTCGTCGGCGTGGGAGCGGGGCTCGTCCCGCTCGGCCTGTTGATCCTGTTGATCGTCGCAGTGACCGGAGGGCGTCACGAGCCCGACCCGGCCGGCGAGCGGCCGGCGGCGCTGTACTACGCCGGCGTGATGTTCATCGCGTTGTTCACGCTGCTGTTCGCGGTGTTCACCGTCGTGGCATCACTGCTGAATCTCACCACTGACGAGGGCGGATCGGTCTCCGGCTTCAGCGTGAGCCGCACGACCACCGCCAGCGCCAGCTCCTACAACTCGTCGGGCAACGAAGTCTCCGTGCCCCCGCCGCCGCCGGGAGCGCCGCCGCCGACAGCGACGCTGCGGCCGCAGTTCGGCGGCAACGGCGACTACGAAAACAACCGCGACTACGCCAACGCCCTTCGCGGCGGCGTGATCGCCCTGGCCGCCGCCGCGCTCTACGCATTCCACGATCGGCGGCGGCGGCGCTGCGTGCTCGGCTCCGTCGGCCAGCGCGTAAGCAAGACCTACCTCTACACCGTCTCGCTGGTCTCCGTCGTGATCGCGCTGATCGCCACCGTCACCGCTCTGTACGCCGTCGTGAAGGTCATCGCGCCGGGGGTCACAAGTGCCGGCTCCCGCGGCCACGCCGGGGTGGAGTTGGGCCAGACCGCGTTCCTTGCCGTGGCCGCCGGCGCGCTGTTCCTGCTGCACCTGCGGGCGGCCGAGCCCGATCAGCGCGACGTCGTTGGGATCATCCCGCCCGAGCCCCCGGGTCCGCCGCCGCCGGTGCCGCCCGAGGACGCGCCCACGACGACACCCAGGAAGCGCACCGCTCCTCTGCGGGCGCCCGGCCGCTAAGACCCGTCGACCTCGCGTCGGCCCTCCAGCGCGCGCCCCAACGTCAGTTCGTCGGCGTACTCGAGGTCGCCGCCCACCGGCAGGCCGCTGGCGATCCGCGTGACCTTGATGCCGAGGGGCTTGAGCAGTCTGGCCAGGTACATGGCCGTGGTCTCACCTTCGATGGTGGGATTGGTGCACAAGATGACCTCGGTGATGGCCTCAGGCTCCACACGGGCCAGCAGTTCCTTGACGCGCAGCTGCTCCGGGCCGATCCCTGCGATCGGGCTGATCGCGCCCTGCAACACGTGGTAGCGCCCGTGGAACTCCTGGGTCTTCTCGACGGCGACGATGTCGCGCGGGTCCTCGACCACGCAGACCACGGTCTGTTCCCGGCGTGAGTCGGTGCACACGCCGCACAAGGCGGCCTCATCGCCTTCCCGCTCGGCAACGTTGAAACACCGCCGGCAGAACGAAATGCGCTCTTTCACCGTGCGGATGGAGTCGGCCAGGCGTAGCGCGTCGATCGACTCGACTCTCAGGAGGTGGAACGCGATGCGTTGCGCGCTCTTCGGCCCGACACCGGGCAGCCGCCCCAGCTCGTCGATCAGTTCCTGAACCGGAGCGGCGTACACCTAGATGTCGAGCCCGGGAAGCCCGGGGAGGTTGGGCAGGCCCAGGCCGCCGAACGCGTGCTGGCTGATCTCGTTGGCGCGCGTCACCGCGTCGTGCAGCGCGGCGAGGACGAGGTCCTCGAGCATTTCGACGTCAGCGGGGTCGACCGCGGCGGGGTCGATCTTCACCGCCCGGAAGTCCATCCCGCCGGTGACGGTGACCTTCACGAGCCCGCCACCGGCGGTGCCCTCCACCACCTGCTCGGCCGCGGTGGCTTGCGCGGCCATCACCTGTTCCTGCATGGCCTGCGCCTGCTTCAGCAACTCGCCGAAGTCGAACGCGTGCGCTCCGTCGTCGGTGTCGTCTGTGTCTAGGGACTCGTCACTCATCGGTGACCTCCTCGGCGCCCGGGAACGCCATCTTCACGTGGTCTTCGGGCGACGCCACCGGCCCGTCGACCGCCGGCGCGTCGAAGTCGGGTTCGTCGTCGTCACCATCGGCAGCCGACGCCGGTGCGGGACCGGGGACATCGCGGTCGACGGTGAGTTGGATGGGCACGGCCACGCCGAAGTGTTCAGCGAGAGCGGCCTGGACCTCGGCCCGGTACTTCTCGGCCCGCGACTGGAAGTTGCCGTCCTCCACCGCGAACACCGCCGTGCCGTTCTCAACGGAAACGAAGCGGCCCTTCCACCACACGGTGATCTTGCGAGCCAGGTTCGGAAGGATGGCGTCGGCCCACGCCGTTGTCAGGTCGTCTCGGCTCGGCAC
>JACDEA010000115.1:0-2167 GCA_013816725.1 Actinomycetota bacterium | reverse complement strand
TCGGCACCTGCGCCGTCGGCTCGGTCGTCGAAGCCAGTTCGGTCGTCGAAGCCGGTGGGGTCGCCGGCTCGGGTGCCGGCGCCGCGGGTGCCGGCGATGGCGGCGGCGGAGGGGTTTCGGGCTTCTTACGGAGGGCGCCCAGCGCGGGCTTCTGCCCCGGCGCCGCCGGAACAGCAGCCGGCGGCTTCGGGTCCTGCGTTGCGACCACCGGGGCCGTCGCCGCCGCACCGGGCGAGCGCCGTTCGAGTCGCTCGATGCGTTCGAGCAGCGAGGCCGGGGTGACATCGACCTCGGGACGGGCGACCCGTACCAGCGCGACCTCGAGGCTGACGCGCGGGTCAAGGGCCTCGCGCATCTGCATCAGTGCGTCACCTATCGATTCCATCGCCCGCACCAGCGCGGCCGCGCCCAACCGGCGACCTTGCTGCTCGGCCCGTTCTGCCGCTTCATCGGGAAGGCTGAGGCTGTCGCGCGCCATCACCGCGAGAAAGCTGTTGCGGATATGGGCGAGAAGCTCTTCGGCGACGCGGCGCGGCTCGCGGCCGGTGGCACAGGCCTCGGCCACTCCCTGCAAGGCGCGGCCGACATCGTGGTCGCACAGGGCCTCGACGATGTCGTCGACGACCGAGGTTTCGTCGTCGACCTGCCCGGCGGCGGCGACCTGGTCGAGGACGGACAGTGCATCACGGGCCGACCCGTGGCCGCGCCGGGCCACGAGGTCGATGGCTTCGGTGGGCACGCCCAGGCCAGCGTCGGCGTTGATGTCACGCAGCAGCCCGCTGAGCACCTCGCCCTGGAGGAGGCGGAACTCGAAATGCTGCGTTCGGCTGCGGATGGTCGGCAGCACCTTTTGCGGGTCGGTGGTGGCGAGCACGAACACGACATGACCGGGCGGTTCTTCGAGCGTCTTCAGCAACGCGTTCGACGCCGACACCGAGAGCATGTGGACTTCGTCGACGATGTACACCTTGGTACGGCCCGGTGTGCCGAGCGCGGCGCGGTTCACCAGCTCGCGCATGGCGTCGACGCCGTTGTTCGACGCGGCGTCCAACTCGTACACATCGAGCGACGCGCCGTCGCGGATCTGCGTGCACCACTCGCACGCGTCGCACGGCTCGCCGTCGGCCAGGTTCGTGCAGTTCAGCGCCTTGGCCAGAATGCGGGCGGTGGTGGTCTTGCCCGTTCCTCGCGGCCCGCTGAACAGGTAGGCGTGGGCGACCTTGTCCTCGCGTACGGCGTTGCCCAGCGCCCGGGTGATGTGCTCCTGGCCGCGAACGTCGCCGAAGCGCTGGGGCCGGTACCGGCGGTACAGGGACTGGTACGCCTGGTCGGCCACGGCGCCGACTCTACGCCGCCCGTGCGCGCGGTCAGCCCCCGCCCGACGGGACCTAAACGCCCCGGCGGTCGGCGCGACGGTCAGGCTTACTGCGGCACACGGGCGGATCCGCTGAGAGCTGCTGCCTTCCGGCCCTGACTCGGTTCACGGGCTCCCGTTGCGCAGGACCCAACCGCCGCGCCGACCGGCGGGGCAGGGAGCCAGATTACCCTGACGCCAGGCGGGCCGATCCGGTCCGCCGTGGAGGGATGCGAGAGCGGCCGAATCGGCACGCCTGGAGTGCGTGTGTGGCGCAAGTCACCCAGGGTTCAAATCCCTGTCCCTCCGCGCCTGTCAGGCGTCGCGGAGGGCGGCGACGGCGTCGTCGACGGTGGGCAGCGTGGGGACCACCTCGTCGAAGTTCGTGACCTTGAGGAGCCGTCGCAGCGGCGACGCGTCGGCGATCGCCGCGGTAAGCCCGACCCGGGCTTGGCGGAGGTCCTGCACCAGCGTGAAGAACATGCGCACCGCGGTGCTGTCGGCGTAGAGGACGCCGTCGAGGTTCACCACTAGTCCGCCGGCGCTGGCCATGGCCAGGCGCAGCAGTTCCTGCTCGGTTTCGTCGGCGTTGAGCAGGTCGATTTCGCCGTGCAGTGCGGCGACGGCCACGGGCCCGACCGCGCTGGTGTCGATGCGCAGTCCCTTCACGCCCCCGGCCCCCCGTTGGTCCCCGTGAGGGTGCGGCGGAGCGTGACGACGGTGCCCGATTCACTGCGGTCGACGTCGATGTCGTCCATGAACTGCGACATGATCGGCAGGCCACGGCCACCGACGGTCTGGCGAGGCTCGCGC
>JACDEA010000114.1:2234-7034 GCA_013816725.1 Actinomycetota bacterium | reverse complement strand
TCGCAGCCACGCCTGCGCGATCGCCGGGCGGGCCTTGAAGTTGTGATCGTCGAAAACGCGTGCGGCGACGTGGATGGCGGCCCGGAAGTCGCCCCGCTCTTCGAAGGCTTCGAAGGCGCGTTCGCGTGCTGCGATGCACTCGTCGATGCGCCCGAGCCACCACAGTGCCTCGGCCAGCGCGACCAGCACGTCCGGATCGGTGGGTCGATCAGCGGCGAGGGCGCCGGCAATCTCATGCGCCCGGGCCCAGTCGTGGTCGGCCAGCGCGGCGTGCGCGTCGCCGAGGTCGGCCGCTGCCGCCGCCATCCCTAGTCGCCGAACGCGACGCGGCGTGGATGACGGCCGTCGGCGTAGCCGAGAAAGGGCGGGCGCACGTTGTACCCCAGCAGTTCCTGCAGTCGCTCGGGTAGGTCCCGTGCGATCGCTTTGGGAACGCCCACCATGTGGTTCTCCTGCGCGCGCAGCCACGACACCACGAACTCGAGGATCACGCCGAGCCGCGGTCGGTCGGTCCGGTTGGCGCCGCCGCCGTGCACCAACGAGCCGAGATAGAAGATCACCGATCCAGCCGGCATCACCGCTTGGATGGTCAACGCTTCCAGATCGGTGGAGGCACCGGGCATCTCGACCCACTTATGGCTCCCGGGGATCAGCCGGGTGGCGCCGTTCTGTTCGGTGAAGTCGTCCAGCGCCCACATCGTGTTGAGCACCAGGTGATCGTGCGGGCGGGCAATGGGATAGATGCCGTCGTCGGTGTGGAGGACCTGTGCCTTTTCGCCCGGGCCTATCTGGATACCGGTCGGCGCGCTGAACTGGCTGTGGCCGAGGATGCGCTCGAGGACACCGGTGACGAGCGGGTCGAGCGCAGGCTTGTCGAACGCCCGGGTCTTGGCGAACAACGCGTACACGCGCTGGGTCTTGTAGCCCTCGAAGTCATTGCGCCCGCCGGGGATCTCGGCGAGGACCCGCCGCAGGTCGGCTCGAGCGGCGGCCACCTCTTCGGGCGACAGCATCCCCTCGACGATGGCGTACCCGTCGTCCTCGAGCGCGGCCACCACCCCATCAATCTCCACGGCGCGCCGCGGCATGACATCCACCCGCACATCATGCCGCCCCCGACGCCGACGCGAGCTCGAGGCGACAGCAAATAGCCCCCGGATTTCCGGGGGCTATTGCCTCGAGACTGAAAACGGTGTCGGCGAAAGGGCCGAGCTACATCATCCCCATGCCGCCCATGCCGCCCATGCCGCCGCCGGGCGGCATGCCGCCCATGCCGCCGCCGCCGTTCTTCTCGGGCTTGTCGGCCACGAGCGCCTCGGTGGTCAGGAGCAGCGCAGCGATGGACGCCGCGTTCTGGAGCGCCGAACGGGTGACCTTGGCCGGGTCGATGACGCCGACCTTGACCAGATCCTCGAGCTGGCCGGTGGCCGCGTTCATGCCGATCGAGCCGGTCTCCCGCTCCACCTGCTGAACAACGACGGAACCTTCGAGGCCGGCATTATTGGCGATCCACCGCAGCGGCTCGTCCAAAGCCTTGGCCACGATGGCCGCACCGGTGGCTTCGTCGCCCGAGAGCTTCTTGACGATCTTCTCGACCGCGCTGCGGCTGCGGATCAGGGCGGTGCCACCGCCGGGAACGACGCCCTCTTCGATGGCGGCGCGGGTCGCCGACAACGCGTCCTCGATGCGGTGCTTCTTCTCCTTCAGCTCCACCTCGGTGGCGGCGCCGACCTTGACGACGGCCACGCCGCCGGAGAGCTTGGCCAACCGCTCCTGGAGCTTCTCCTTGTCCCAGTCGGAGTCGGTGTCCTCCACCTCGCGCTTGATCTGGGCGATGCGGCCGTCTACATCGGCCTTGTTACCGGCGCCCTCGATGATCGTGGTGGTGTCCTTCTCGATGACCACCTTGCGGGCCCGGCCCATGAGGTCGAGCGTGGCGTTCTCCAGCTTGAGGCCGACCTCTTCGGAGATGACCTGGCCACCGGTGAGAACGGCGATGTCCTGGAGCATGGCCTTGCGGCGGTCGCCGAAGCCGGGGGCCTTGACAGCCACCGACGTGAACGTGCCCCGGATCTTGTTGACGACCAGCACCGCCAGCGCCTCGCCCTCGACGTCCTCGGCGATGATCAGTAGCGGCTTGGCCGACTGGATGACCTTCTCGAGTACGGGGATGAGGTCGTGCGCGGCGCTGATCTTCTGGTTGGCGATCAGGATGTAGGGATCGTCGAGCACCGCTTCCTGGCGCTCGGGATCGGTGACGAAATAGGGCGAAAGGTAGCCCTTGTCGAACTGCATGCCTTCGGTGAATTCCAGCTCCATGCCGAAGGTGTTCGACTCCTCGACGGTGACCACGCCGTCCTTGCCGACCTTGTCGATGGCATCGGCGATGACGTCGCCGATCGTCTGGTCGGCGGCCGAGTTGGCTGCTACCTGGGCGATCTCGTTCTTGTCGTCGACCTCCTTGGCCTGGTCCTTGATGGCCTTGACCGCGGCGGCGACCGCCTGCTCCATGCCCTTCTTCAGGGCCGAGGGGCTGGCGCCGGCGGCCACGTTGCGAAGGCCCTCACGCACGAGTGCCTGGGCCAGGACCGTGGCTGTCGTGGTGCCGTCGCCGGCCACGTCGTTGGTCTTGGTGGCCACTTCTTTGACGAGCTGGGCGCCCATGTTCTCGAAGGCGTCCTCCAGCTCGACCTCGCGGGCGATGGTGACGCCGTCATTGGTGATGGTGGGCGCGCCGAACTTCTTCTCGAGGACCACGTTGCGGCCCTTGGGCCCGAGCGTGACCTTGACCGCGTCGGCCAACTTGTTGACGCCGGCCTCGAGCCCGCGACGCGCCGCGTCGTCGAACTTGAGCTGCTTGGCCATTACTTCTTGGCCTTGCTCGCCTTGGCCGTGGCGCCGACCTTGGCCAGCACGTCTCGGCCGGTGAGAATCAGCAGGTCCTCGCCGTCGATGGTGATCTCGGTACCGCCGTACTTGGAGTACACGACGGTGTCGCCGACGGCGACGTCGAGGGGGATCAGGTCGCCTGTCTGCTCCGAGCGACGGCCGGGGCCGGCGGCCAGGACTTCGCCCTGCTGGGGCTTCTCCTTGGCGGTATCGGGGATGACAAGACCAGAGGCCGTGGTCTCCTCGGCCTCACTGGGCCGGACGACGATGCGATCCTCAAGGGGCTGCAGATTCATTTCGGGGCGCCTCCTACGGCGAATTAGCACTCACACCTAGCGAGTGCTAATCGTAGCGAACCCTCCGGCCCGTCGGCAACCGGGACTCAGACGACGCGGAGCTTGAGGTTGGGATTGGCCGGGGTATCGAGGGGGGACGGGCCGTCGGACTGGAGGCGCCACCAGCCGGCGGCGGCGATCATGGCGGCGTTATCGGTGCACATGGCCCGGCTGGGGACGAAGGAGCGGCGGCCGTCCTCCTTGCACGCCAGGACGAGGGCGTCGCGGAGCAGTGAGTTGGCGGCCACGCCCCCGGCCAGGCAGATGCCCGGCGCGCCGAGGTCAAACGCGGCGCGCCGAGCCTTGGCCACAAGCACGTCGACCACCGCGGCCTGGAAGGACGCGGCCACGTCGGCGGTGTCGACGGCGGGGTGCGCCTTCACGTACCGCACGACCGACGTCTTGAGGCCGCTGAAGGAGAAGTCGTACCCCTCGTTCAGCATCGACCGGGGGAAGGCGATGGCCTTCGGGTCGCCTTCGAGGGCCAGCTTGTCGATGGCCGGCCCACCGGGATAGCCGAGGCCGAGGTAGCGGGCGACCTTGTCGAAGGCCTCGCCGGCGGCGTCGTCGATCGTCTGGCCCAGCAACCGGTAGCGGCCGTGGTCGACCATCTCGATGAGCATGGTGTGCCCGCCCGACACCAGCAGCACGACGAGCGGCAACTCGAGATCAGGATCCTCCAACAAGGACGCATAGAGGTGGCCCTCGAGGTGGTTGACGCCCACGAACGGAACGTCCCACACCAGCGCCAACGCCTTGGCCGCCGATACCCCGACGAGCAGCGCGCCGATCAGCCCGGGCCCAACCGTGGCGGCCACCGCGTCGGGCACCTCGACGCCGGCTTCAACCAGCGCCTCGGCCACCACAGGGTTGAGTACCTCGACGTGAGCCCGGCTGGCCAGTTCGGGAACAACGCCGCCGAAGCGGGCGTGGAGATCAACCTGGCTCGACACAACCGACGACACGACCGTGCGCCCGTCCTCGACGACAGCCGCAGCGGTCTCGTCGCACGACGTTTCGATACCGAGCACTTTCATGACGTCACGACTGCTCGACCGTCGTGCTCCCCAGCACGGCCTTCTCGATGCGCGCCAGCCGCCGCTTGTACTCGGGCTGATCCACATCGTCGGCCCACATCACCAGCGCGTCCTCATTCGTCTCGGCGTAGTAGTTCTTGCGAACGCCGGCGGGCCGGAAGCCGAACAGCCGATACAGCGCCTGCGCGCCCTGGTTGCCCACCCGCACCTCCAGCGTGACGTGACGCGCATCACGGGCGATCGCCTCGCGAATGAGGTGCAGGAGGAGCCGGGTGCCGATCTTGTACCGGTGCCACTCGGGCTCGACGGCGATCGTCGTCACGTGGGCGTCGTCGCCGGCCAGCATCATCCCGGCGTACCCGGTGACGAACCCGTCGACGCGGGCGACGAGGTAGACCCTGCTGGTCCGCAACGCCAGCTCGCTCATGAACAAGCTCAGCGACCACGGACGCGGGTACACCTGGGCCTCGATGCGCAGCACGCTGCGAAGGTGACGCCTGCGCATCGGCGCCAGCACCACCTCCACGTCGTCGGGACCC
>JACDEA010000114.1:0-2224 GCA_013816725.1 Actinomycetota bacterium | reverse complement strand
ACGGCCATCGCTACGCGATCCCGCCGGCGCCGACCGTGCCCGCCGTCTCCCGCACCGACCAGTTGATCAGTGCGTCGGCCTTGCGTAGGTACATCGGCTCGATCTCGGCCGGCTGCACGAACTCCTCGCGCAGGGCGCGGGGCTGGGCCAATTCCACGAGCGCGTTGGCCGACGGGCACGCGGTGCCGACGGTCCCCACCTCGATCCGGTCGTCGCCGGCAAAGAGGTCGGCGTACCGCCGCGCGCCGTCGCCGACGAGCAGGCACTCCTCGGCCCCGGCGACGAGATCGGAGGCGAGGTCGTCGGGCGTCATCACGTCGTAGTCGGACATCCGCTGCACACCCCCCGGTACGTGCCGGTACCTCGCAGTGAACACCTCGCCCCGCTTGGCGTCGATAACCGGCACGATCAGCCTAGGAGAGTGCCGTACTGGGAACGCCAGTAGATCCAGGCTCGAGAGCCCGACCATGGGCACCCGCAGCGCCATGGCGATGGCCTTGGCCGCGGCGACCCCGACCCGGAGGCCGGTGAACAACCCCGGCCCGAGCCCGACGGCGATGATGCTCACCTGGCTCAACTCGATGCCCGCCTGTCGGCGGGCAAAATCGATGGCCGGCGTGAGGGTCTCGGCGTGGCGCCGCCCGCCGGTGACGTGCACCGAAGCCAGCACGCCCTCTCGCCCACCGATGGCGCACCCCACTTGCTCGGTGGACGTCTCGATCCCGAGGATGATCACGCCAGTTCGGACCCCGAAGTCCACCGTTCGAGCGCCCCCTGAAGGTCGACGGCCCGCTGGCCCCACGACAGGCCGACGGGGGCGACATGCAACACGCGATCGTCGTCGGCGGCGCCGAACTCGATGCGCACGCGCAGGAACTCGGCGGGCAGGACCGGGGCGGCCTCGTCGCCCCATTCGATGAGGGCCACCGACCGGTCGTCGAGCAACTCAGGAAGTCCGAGGTCGATGATCTCCTGGAGGTGCTCGAGGCGGTAAACGTCGACGTGCACGAGCTGCAGCCGCCCCGGGTAGGTCTGCACGAGCATGAACGTCGGGCTGGTGATTTGCTCGGTGACGCCGAGGCCCCGCCCGAACCCCTGCGTGAACGTGGTCTTGCCGGCACCAAGGTCGCCGCTCAACAGCACGACGTCGCCGCTGCGAGCGACGGTGGCGAGCTGCGCGCCGAGGTCGCGCGTGTCATCGGCTGACTTGGTCGCGGCGGTGATCACGCCGGGAGCGCCTGTTTGGCCCGCACGAGGTCGGCCCGCATACGGGCCAGCACCTCGGTGCCGCCACCTTGCAAGGCGGCCGACGGGTGATAGGTCGGCACCAGCGTCGCCACGCCATACGGGTACGTGCGACCGCGCACCTTGGTGATGCCTTCAGTCGTGTTGAGCAACAGCTTGGTCGCGAAGTTGCCCAGCGTGACGATCACCTTGGCGCCTATGACCTTGACCTGTTCCTCGAGGAACGGGCGGCATGCTGTGATCTCGTCAGGTAGCGGGTCGCGGTTGTTCGGAGGACGGCACTTCAGCACGTTCGCGATGTAGAACTGCTCGCGCGTCAGGCCCATCTCCTCGAGCACCAGCTTGTCGAGGAGCTTGCCCGAGCGGCCGACGAACGGCTCGCCCTTCAGATCCTCCTCGCGGCCGGGGGCCTCGCCCACGAACATGAGGTCGGCGTCGGGATTGCCGACTCCGAACACCACCTGGGTGCGGCCGCCGGACAGCGGGCAACGGGTACAGGCCAAAGCCTCCCGCTCGAGCTCGGCGAGCGTCGGCACGATTCGCTCATTGTACGGCGGCCCGGACGGCGCTCTCGATAGCCCTCGCCGCCAGGATCCGCACGTGGTCGACGGGTGCGTCGGTGACGCCGACCGACGCGGCCACCAGCGCGTCGCCGTCGACGGTTGCGTGAACCGGCTCGAGCGCCCGGGCCAGCCCGTCGTGCCCGCTCTGGGCCACGAGCAGGCAGCCCACCTTGTCGAGCGTGGCGTTGGTGGCGATCACGCCGATCGTCGTGTTCTCGAACGCGGCGCCGGCGTCGATGCGGGTCACGGCAGGAAGGGCGCCGTTGGCGGGACGGACGTCGCCGAAGGCGTTGACGGCGACCAGCGCGCCCACGAGCAAATCACCGTCGCGCTCCGTTGCCGTGCCGATGCCCCCCGGCCGGGCGTATTCGCGGCCGCGCCACTTGGCGAGGGTCGCGCCGGCGCCGGCCCCGACC
>JACDEA010000113.1 GCA_013816725.1 Actinomycetota bacterium | reverse complement strand
GCGCCGACTTCGGCGGCTTGGCGAGCGCGGGCCCGGGCGAGCTTGTCGTCGGGCAGGCGGCTCACGATGATCGTGATGTGGCAGGTGCGCTTGCGGATGCGCGTGTAGCGACCGCGGGCGCGGGCTCGCCAGCGCTTGAGCGTGCGGGCCTCGTCGGCGAAGCAGGCCGACACGTACAGCTCCTCGGGCACCATGCCGTCGTTGTGCTCGGCGTTCGCTACCGCCGAATGCAGAAGCTTCGAGACCATCGGTGCGCTGCCTCGCCCGCAGAACGCGAGCACGTCCTGGGCCCGACCGACTTCGAGCCCGCGTACCAGGTCGAGGACTTCGCGCACCTTCTGGGCCGACACGATCACGTGCCGGAGTTCGGCCCGCGTGCCCGGACGCTCGTTGGTCTTGACGCCGGGCACTAGCGACGCCCCTGACGCTCTTGGCCGGCGTGGTAGCGGAACGTGCGGGTCGGCGCGAACTCGCCCAGCTTGTGGCCGACCATCGACTCGGTGATGTACACGGGGACGTGCTTGCGGCCGTCGTGAACGGCGATGGTGTGGCCGACCATGTCGGGGATGATCGTGGACCGGCGCGACCACGTCTTGATTACCCGCTTCTCGTTGCGGCTGTTCTGATCGTCGACCTTCTTGAGCAGATGGTCGTCGACGAACGGGCCCTTCTTGAGACTGCGCGGCATGCGCCTACCTCCGCTTCCCGCGCGTGCGGCGACGGCGGACGATGAGCTTCTCGGACGGCTTGTTCCGGTTGCGGGTGCGCCCTTCGGGCTTGCCCCACGGCGACACCGGGTGGCGCCCCCCGGAGCTCTTGCCCTCGCCGCCACCGAGCGGGTGGTCGACGGGGTTCATGGCCACGCCGCGGGTCTGCGGCCGCACGCCCTTCCAGCGGTTGCGGCCGGCCTTGCCGATCTTGATCAGCTCGGCCTCGGCGTTGCCTACCTCACCGACGGTGCCGCGGCAATCGATCGGCACGCGGCGCATCTCGGTGGACGGAAGCCGCAGCGTGGCGAAGTCGCCTTCCTTGGCAACGAGTTGCACGCTCATGCCGGCGCCGCGCGCCATCTTGCCGCCGCCACCTGGGTGCAGCTCGACGTTGTGGATGGTGGTACCGACGGGGATGTAACGCAGTTGCATCGCATTGCCGGGACGGATCTCGGCGCCGTGGCCGCTCTGCAACACATCGCCCACGCCCACGCGCGCCGGCGCCAGGATGTAGCGCTTCTCGCCGTCGGCGTAGTGCAGCAGGGCGATGCGCGCGTTGCGATTCGGGTCGTATTCGATAGCTGCGACCTTGGCCGGGATGCCGTCCTTGGTGCGGCGGAAGTCGATCACCCGGTACTGCTGCTTGTGGCCGCCACCGCGGTGGCGCGCCGTCTTGCGGCCGTGGGCGTTGCGCCCGCCGGTCGAGTGTTTGGGCGCGAGCAGTGACTTCTCGGGGCGATCGCGGGTGATCTCCTTGAAGTCCGACGCCGACTGGAAGCGGCGACCGGCGCTGGTGGGTTTACGTTTGCGGAGGGCCATGGCTTAACTCTCGAAGAGGTCGATGCGATCACCCTCGGCGAGGGTGACGATCGCGCGCTTGATGTCGGAGCGGGTTCCGAACGTGAACGTCTTACGGTTGCGCTTGCGCTTGCCCTGGCGGTTCAGCGTGTTCACCTTGGCAACCCGCACGTTGAAGATCGCTTCGACCGCTTGGCGGATCTCGATCTTGTTGGCGCTGCTCGCGACGACGAACGTGTACACGCCGCTATCGAGCAGCGAATAGGACTTCTCCGACACCACGGGGCGCAGGATGACGTCGCGGGGATCGTTCACGGTGCGTCCTCCGACTGCGCCAGGGCTTCAGCGGCGACGGCGATGGCGGGCTCGACCGCCGGCGCTGACGGTGCGTCGGTCGCGCCGGGCAGCGTGGCCCGGGTAAAGACGATCCAGTCGTTGGTGAGAATGTCGTAAGGGTTCAGCTCGTCGGCCAGGATGATCTGCACGTCGCCCAGGTTGCGGAACGACTTGAACGCGACCTCGTCGTCCCGGCTGAGGACCACCAGCACCCGGCCCGAGAGGTTGAGGGCGTCGAGCGCGGCGGTGGCGTCCTTGGTCTTGGGCGCCGGGAACTCCCACGCGTCCACGACGACGATCTTGTTGTCGGCGGCCCGATCCGACAGCGCGCCGCGAAGGGCGAGCTGAATCATCTTCTTGGGGGTCTTCTGGCGGTAGCTGCGTGGCTTGGGGCCGAAGGCGACGCCGCCGCCCGACCAGTGCGGCGCTCGAGTGGAACCCTGGCGGGCCCGGCCGGTGCCCTTCTGCCGCCACGGCTTCTTGCCGCCGCCGCGGACCTCGGCCCGGGTGAGCGTGGAGTGGGTGCCGGCCCGGGCGGCAGCCAGCTGCGCGGTCACGACTTGGTGCATGACGGGGATGTTCGGCTGGACCGCGAAGTACGCGGGATCCAGCTCGAGGGTGCCCGAGGACGAGCCGCTCTGCGAACGCACCGTGACCGCCATCTATCGCACCGCCTTGACCGCGTTGCGGATCAGGACGAGGCCGCCGCGGGGCCCGGGCACGGCGCCCTTGACCAGGAGGAGCTGGCGGTCGGCGTCGGCCGACACGACCTCGAGGTTGAGGGTGGTGACCTTCTCGTTGCCCATTTGGCCGGCCATCTTCGTGCCCTTGAAGACCCGGCTGGGCGTGGCGCAGGCGCCGATGGCGCCCGGCGACCGGTGCTTCTTGTGGTTGCCGTGCGAGGCGGGCTGGCCCTTGAAGTTGTGACGCTTCATGGCACCGGCAAAGCCCTTGCCCTTGCTGACGGCGGTCACGTCGACCAGCTCGCCGGCGGTCAGGACGTCGACTGCGATCTCCTGCCCCACCTGGTAGCCGGTGCTGTCATCGAGCCGCAGCTCGACCAGTCGAACACCCGCTTCGACCTTGTTCTTGTTGAAGTGTCCGGCCTCGGGCCGGTTCAAGCGGCTGGGCTTGATCGTGCCGTACGTGACCTGGACCGCGCTGTACCCGTCGCGGTCAGGCGTCTTGACCTGCACCACGCGCAAGGGCGCGACCTTGACGACGGTCACGGGCACGAGCCGGTTCTGGTCGTCCCAAACCTGGGTCATGCCGACCTTCTCGCCGACGATCGCTTTGGATGCCATTGCAGGTACTCGTTCTGGTCGCTTTCACGCGGACGCTCCGCCTGGGCAGATTCCCCGGCGGAGCGTGAATTGAATTGTGCTGCGGGGTTCCCGCCAGCGCCCCATTCAGGGCATGGCGACGGGCGCCCGCAGACGTCGATTGGTGGGACGAACCAGTGTATCGGAGCGGAAACTGCCAGGTAAAACGTGAACGGCAGCTAGCCGGCTTGGATCTTGATTTCGATGTCGACGCCGGCGGGGAGGTCGAGGCGCTGTAGGGAGTCGACGGTCTTCGGCGAGTGCTCCACGATGTCGAGCAGGCGCTTATGGATGCGCATCTCGAAGTGCTCGCGGCTGTCCTTGTACTTGTGTGGCGAGCGAATCACCGTGTAGCGGTGCTTCTCCGTGGGCAGCGGCACAGGTCCCCGCACCTTGGCCTGGGTACGCAAGACCGTCTCGACGATCTTCTTCGTCGACTGGTCGATGATCTCGTGGTCGTAGGCCTTGAGCCGGATGCGGATGCGCTGGACTGCCATGTGCCGGTGAGCCGATCTACTTGAGGATCTTGACGACGCGGCCGGAGCCCACGGTGCGGCCACCCTCGCGGATGGCGAACGTGAGGCCCTCGTCCATGGCGATCGGCTTCCCGAGCTCGACCGTCATCGTCGTGTTGTCGCCGGGCATGACCATCTCGGTGCCCTCGGGCAACGCGATGGAGCCGGTGACGTCGGTGGTGCGGAAGTAGAACTGCGGCCGGTAGTTGTTGAAGAACGGCTTGTGGCGGCCGCCCTCCTCCTTCTTCAGGATGTACACCTGGGCCTCGAAGTTGGTGTGCGGCGTGATGGACCCGGGCTTGCACAGCACCTGGCCCCGCTCGACGTCCTCCTTTTTGGTACCGCGGAGCAGGATGCCGGCGTTGTCGCCCGCCTTGCCCTCGTCGAGGAGCTTGCGGAACATCTCCACGCCGGTGCAGACCGTCTTCTGCGTGGGACGGAGGCCCACGATCTCGACCTCGTCGCCGACCTTGACGATCCCCTGCTCGATGCGGCCGGTGACCACGGTGCCGCGACCGGTGATGGAGAAGACGTCCTCCATCGACATGAGGAACGGCTTGTCGACGTCGCGGTCGGGCTCGGGGATGAATGCGTCGACCGCGTCCATCAGTTCTTTGATCTTCAGCGTCCACTCGGCGTCGCCCTCGAGCGCCTTCAGCGCGCTCACGCGAATAACCGGGGTGTCGTCGCCCGGGAAGTCGTACTCGTCGAGCAGCTCACGGACTTCGAGCTCGACCAGATCGAGCAGTTCCTCATCGTCGACGGCGTCGGCCTTGTTGAGGGCGACGACGATCGACGGCACGCCGACCTGGCGGGCGAGCAGCACGTGTTCACGGGTCTGGGGCATCGGGCCGTCGGCCGCGGAGACCACGAGGACCGCACCGTCGACCTGGGCCGCGCCGGTGATCATGTTCTTGATGTAGTCGGCGTGACCGGGCATGTCGACATGGGCGTAGTGGCGGTTGGGTGTCGTGTACTCGACGTGGGAAATCGAGATGGTGATGCCGCGCGCCTTCTCCTCCGGAGCGTTGTCGATCTGGTCGAAGGCGGTGAAGGAGTTGTTGGCCGGGTCTTGTTCGGCCATGACCTTGGTGATGGCCGCGGTCAGCGTGGTCTTCCCGTGGTCGATGTGACCCATCGTGCCCACGTTGACGTGAGGCTTGTTGCGCTCGAATTTTGCCTTGGCCATAGAACGAAACTCCTTCTAGCGATTTCTATTCGCCGCGGACCCGGGCCACGATCTCTTTTTCGATCGAGGCAGGTACCTGCTGGTACGAGTGGAATTGCATGGTCGACGTGGCCCGGCCCTGGGTCTTCGACCGCAGGTCCGTAACGTAGCCGAACATCGAAGCGAGCGGCACTTGTGCCGTTATGACGCTCGCATTGCCCCGCTGGTCGCTCCCCTCGATGCGACCGCGGCGGCTGTTGAGGTCGCCGATGACCTCGCCCATGAAGTCGTCGGGGGTGACCACCTCAATGGCCATGATCGGCTCGAGGAGCACGGGCTTGGCCATGCGGGCCGCCTTCTTGAACGCCATCGAGCCGGCGATCTTGAACGCCATCTCGGAACTGTCGACGTCGTGGTACGAGCCGTAGGTGAGGATGATGCGCACGTCGACCATCGGGTAGCCGGCGACCACGCCGCTCCCTAGGGCCTCTTGAATACCGGCGTCGACCGACGGGATGTATTCCTTCGGGATCACGCCGCCGGTGATCTTGTCGATGAACTCGTAGCCGCCGCCGGGGCCGGTGGGCTCGACGGTGATCACGACGTGGCCGTACTGGCCCCGACCGCCGGTCTGGCGGATATACCGCTCCTCGACCTTTTCAACCGTGTTGGTGATCGTCTCGCGGTAGGCGACCTGCGGCTTGCCCACGTTGGCGTCGACCTTGAACTCACGCAGCATGCGGTCGACCAGAACCTCGAGATGCAACTCGCCCTGGCCGCCGATGACGGTCTGGCCGGTTTCCTCGTCGCTGTGCACCTGGAACGACGGGTCTTCTTCGGAAAGCGACTGGAGGGCTTTGCCCAACCGGTCTTGCGCGTCCTTCGTTTTCGGCTCCACGGCGACGTGAATCACCGGCTCGGGAAAGTCGAGCGATTCGAGGATGATCTGGGCGTGGGGGTCGCAAAGCGTGTCGCCGGTGGTGGTGTTCTTGAGCCCGACCACGGCCATGATGTCGCCGGTAAAGACGGCGTCCTTGTCTTCGCGGTGGTTGGCGTGCATTTGCAGGATGCGACCCAGGCGCTCCTTCGAGTCCTTGGTGCTGTTCATGACCGCGGCGCCCTTTTCGGCCTTGCCGCTGTACACACGCATATAGGTGAGCTTGCCCACGTGCGGGTCGCTCATGATCTTGAACGCCAGCGCGGCGAACGGAGCGTCGTCGCTCGCTTCGCGCTCGAGTTCCTCGATTCGTTTCTTGTCAAGGCCGACGGTCGGGGGTACGTCGAGTGGACTGGGCAGGAACTCGACAACGGCGTCGAGCATGGGCTGCACGCCCTTGTTCTTGAACGCCGAGCCACAGAGCACGGGCACGATCTGGTTGGCGATGGTGCCCTTGCGGAGCGCCGTGCGGAGGTCGTCGGCGGTGATCTCCTCTTCGGCCAGGTACTTCTCGGTGATGACGTCGTCGACGGTGCTGACCGCGTCCACGAGTTCGTGCCGCCATTTCTCCGCCTCGTCGACCATGTCCGCCGGGATGTCGACGTCGTTCCAGGCCTCGCCCTTGTCGGTGCCCTCGTCCCAGATCAGCGCCCTCATGTTGAGCAGGTCGACCATGCCCTTGAAGCCGCTCTCGGAACCGATGGGGATCTGGATGACGGCGGGGACGGCATCGAGCCGATCCTTGATCATGTCGACCGTGCGGTAGAAGTCGGCGCCGATCCGGTCCATCTTGTTGACGAAGCAGATGCGCGGGACGCCGTACTTGTTGGCTTGGCGCCACACCGTCTCGGTCTGCGGCTCGACACCGGCCACCGAGTCGAACACGGCGACGGCGCCGTCGAGCACGCGGAGCGACCGTTCGACTTCGATGGTGAAGTCGACGTGGCCCGGCGTGTCGATGATGTTGATCCACGTGTCTTTCCAGTTGCACGTGGTGGCCGCGGAGGTGATGGTGATCCCCCGCTCCTGCTCCTGGACCATCCAGTCCATGGTCGCCGCGCCCTCGTGAACCTCACCGATCTTGTAGTTCTTGCCGGTGTAATAGAGGATCCGCTCGGTCGTCGTGGTCTTGCCCGCGTCGATGTGGGCCATGATCCCGATGTTTCGGGTTCGGGCCAGCGGGAACTCGCGGATCTTCGTTGGGTCAGCCATGGAAATCGTTCTCTGTCATTGCGCGCGCCCTTCGGC
>JACDEA010000112.1 GCA_013816725.1 Actinomycetota bacterium | reverse complement strand
CACCAAGGCACAACTCGACGAGGTGGCCGTCGACGTCGAGGCCGCCGGCAGGCGCGCCGTCGTCGTGCCGTGCGACATGAACGACACCGATGCGGTGCCCGCGTTGGTGGACCAGGCGATCGCTGCGTTCGGGCGGCTCGACGTCGTGGTGAACAATGCGGGCGGCACCAGCCCGAAGCCGTTGCTCGACACCAGTGAGCGAATGTTCGAGCGCGCATTCCACTTCAACGTCACCTCCGCGTTCACGCTGAGCAAGGCGGCGGTGCCCCGTCTCCTCGAACAAGAAGGCGCCAGCATCGTCAACATCAGCTCGGCCATGGGCCGCCTCCGCGACCGCGGCTTCGTGGCCTACGGCACGGCCAAGGCGGCGCTGGCCCATATGACTCGACTCATGGCCGCCGACCTGTCACCGCGCGTTCGGGTCAACGCCATCGCGGTCGGTTCGGTCGCCACGTCGGCCCTCGAAGTCGTCCTCACCGACGACGCGTTGCACAGCGCGATGGTCGCGGGCACCCCGTTACGCCGCCTGGGCCAGCCCGAGGAGATCGCCTACGGCGCGCTCTACTTGGCGTCGCTTGCCGGCGCGTACATGACCGGCAAGGTCCTCGAGATCGACGGCGGCATCGAAGCGCCCAACCTGGAGCTGGGCCTGCCCGACCTGTAAAGCGATCCCGGCCGATGATGCCCATTCTGGAGGCAATGAGTCGCCCTTTCAGCGACCTATTGCCTCCAGCGACCGGCGCGCGACCCGGCAGGGTCCCGGCTACCAGATGCGAGGCACTGGCGGGACGCAGACCGCATACTGCACGCCGGTGACCACGACGCATGCGGCGCTGCCCGACTGCGGTTCCGTCACGGGAACGGGCAGCACCAGCGCGCCGGCCGACTCGGCATGGAGTGAGGAGAGCGTGAGCGAGACCGAGGCCACGCCGAGGAGTCCGAGTAGGCGCTTCACGGCAGTAACGGCTCCGTGAGTGCGGCGGGGTCGAGGCCGACCTGCACCGGGCCGAATTCGGCCTGGAACGGCATGTTGTTGGCCTGGCGGCGGGCGTCGTCGGGAGTAGTCACACCGAACTGGCCGGCGTTGCGCAGCACCAGATCGTCAGTATGCGGCACGGCCTGAGCGGCCCCCGCGGTACCGGCGGTATTTGCCGCAGAGGCGACGGGAGGGGCGATCGACCCCGCGGCGTAGGCCGGCATCTGCACGACGGCGGGCGCCGGGGCGTTGGTGTGCGCTTGGCGCGACGCATCGCCGCTGCCGCCGGCGGCTACGGAGCCGACGACGACCGCGATCGACATCGCGCCGGCGGCCAACATCGGCACGGCCTGGCCAGCGACGCCGTCGAAGCGGTGCCGGAGCGATGCCATCCGCCGCAGCAGGTAACCGGCGACGGGCAGACCCGCCAGCCGGCTGTCGGGCCCGGCCAGGGCGGTGAACTCCCGGCGCAAGGCTTTGCGCGCCCGGAAGATGAGCGCGTCGATCGTGCCCACCCGCACGCCGAAATGGCCGGCGATGCGTTCGTAGGACCACCCCTCCTCCTCGCGGAGCTGGAGGACCTCACGATGCCGGGGCACCATGCGCGCCATCGCGGCGGCGAGCAAATCGCGGTCGACCTGGTCGACAATGGCTTGTTGGCCGCCGTCGACCACGCCCAGTTCGACGGTGTCGCTCGGGGTGACGCGGCTGCTGCGGCGGTGATGGTCGACGCAGAGCCGCGAGGCGATGACGGTGAGCCAGGGGTAGAAGCGCCGCTCGCCGGTGAGGCGCGGCATCGCGCTGTAGGCCCGGGAAAACGCCTCCTGGGCCAGTTCCTCGGCTTCGTGGGGGTCGCCGACGCGCTTGAGGCAGAAGCGGTAGACCCGCTGGAAGTACCGGCGATAGAGGTCCTCGAACGCGCGGCTGTCGCCGGACTGAAAGGATTCGACGAGAGCCCTATCCCGCCGCAGATTGACATCGTCCGCCCTTAAGGCCATCGATCCCCTAAGCGTGTCGCGCTCCCCGTGGGCGGCAAGAATAGCGGGTCGGCGCCGTGCTCGTCGGACCGACGCCACTCCGTGAAATCGTTCACCTACCCGCTCCCTCCGGATCGCATCGCGCAGCGCCCCGCCCAACCGCGGTCGGCCGCGCGGTTACTCGTCGCCACCGATCCCGGCGGCGCCGTTTCCCACGCCACGGTGGCCGACCTCCCGTCGCTCGTCGAGCCCGGCGACCTGATCGTCCTCAACACCACCCGGGTGATGCCCGCCCGGCTGCGGCTGCGCAAATCCACCGGGGCTGCGGTCGAGGTGCTGGTGCTGACCCTGGAACCGGACGGGACAGGGACGGCCCTGGTGCGGCCCAGCCGTCGGGTGCCGCCGGGGACCGTCCTCCTCGCCAGCGGCGAAGGCAGCGGCGAAGGGGTTGTCGAGGACGTCGTCGAGGTGGGCCATGCAGCCGGCGACGGCCAACGGGCGATCCGGATGCTCGCCCCGCTCGAACGCCACGGCACCATTCCGCTGCCGCCTTACATCGCGGCGGCGCTGGACGACCCCGAGCGCTACCAGACCGTGTATGCCGACCGGCCAGGGTCGGTGGCCGCGCCGACCGCGGGCTTGCACCTCACCGTCGACGTACTCGAGGCGTGCCGCCACACCGGTGCCGAGATCGCGACGGTCGACCTCGACGTCGGACTGGCCACCTTCAAGCCGATAACGACGGCCACGGTGGAGGAACACCCGATGCACGCCGAGCGCTACGCGGTCCCGGCGGCGACCATGGCCGCGGTCGAACGAGCGCGCCGGGTGCTGGCGGTGGGGACCACCACCCTGCGGGCACTCGAGTCGGCGGCTCTTGGCTCCCTCGAGGGCTCGACCGATTTGTTCATACGGCGCCCGTTTTCATTCCGGGTCGTCGACCTGCTGCTCACCAACTTCCACATGCCGCGGTCGTCCCTGCTCGTACTGCTCGAGGCGTTCTGCGGACCGCGATGGCGCGACCTGTACGACTGCGCGATGCGGGAGGGCTACCGCTTCCTGTCGTTCGGCGACGCCATGCTGGTCGCCCGGCAATGACTGTGCTTCGGGAATGACTGCGCGGCTCGTCATCGACGCGGTGGACGGCGACGCCCGGGCGACGACGATCACTACCGCGCGCGGAACCTTTCGGACGCCGTGCTTCATGCCCGTAGGTACCCGTGGCGCGGTCAAGACGCTCAGCGCCGTCGACCTCGACGCGCTCGGCGCCGACGTGATGCTGGCCAACACGTACCACCTGATGCTGCGGCCCGGTGTCGAGGTGATCGCCGCCGTCGGCGGGCTCCATCGGTTCGCCGGGTGGGGCGGTCACATGCTCACCGACTCGGGCGGGTTCCAGGTGTTCTCCCTGTCGCCGGCGGTCGACGACGACGGGGTCACCTTCCGGTCCACCTACGACGGCAGCGCGCATCGCCTCACGCCGGAGACGGCTGTGGCGGCGCAGCGCGCGCTGGGCGCCGACATACAGATGGCCCTCGACGTGTGTCCGCCGCTGCCGGCTCCCCGTCACGTCGTGCAACTCGCGGTCGACCGCACGGCGGCATGGGCGGCGCGGGCCAAGGTCGAGCACGAGCGCACCGCCTCGCCCAGTGATGCCGCCTCGCCGGGTGCGGCAGGCGGCGGTGCACAGGCCCTGTTCGGCATCGTGCAGGGCGGGGTGGATTCCTCGTTGCGCGTGGAGAGCGCCCGCCGCACGGTGGACGTCGGTTTTGCCGGCTACGGAATCGGCGGCCTGTCGGTGGGGGAGAGCCGGGCCGAGATGCTCGCCGCCCTTGGCGCGACGCTGGCCGAACTGCCCACCGATGCGCCCCGGTACCTCATGGGGGTGGGCGATCCGCTCGGACTGGTCTGTGCCGTCGGACTCGGCGTCGACATGTTCGACTGCGTGCTCCCGACGCGCCTGGGCCGGCACGGGACCGCCCTGACGTCACGGGGGCGGATGTCGGTACGGGGTGCGATCTCAGCCCGCGACGACGGGCCCGTCGACCCCGCCTGCCCGTGCCCCACTTGTCAGGTGCATTCCCGTGCCTATCTGCGGCATCTGTTCCAGGTGGGCGAGCCCACCGCGGCCAGGCTCCTGACCCTGCACAATTTGGCCTGGATCCTGGCGCTCGTGCGTGGCGCCCGCCAGGCCATCGCGACGAATCGGTTCGGTCGGTTCAGCGGCGACGTTGCCGCCGTGTGGGGGGAAACCGCTCCGCCGGAGGGCTAGCCTCGGCGCCCGCCATGAACTTCATCTTTCCGCTCGTGCTCGTCGCCGCCGTCTATTTCCTGATGCTGCGGCCGCAGCAGCAGCGCGTCGCCCGCCAGCGCTCCTTGATCGCCGACATCGACGTCGGCGACGAGGTCGTCACCGCCGGCGGGATCATCGGGGTCGTGCGCCGTCTGGACGACGAACGGATCTGGCTCGAGATCGCCCCGACCGTCGAAATCACCCTCCTTCGAGGCGCGATCGCGCAGCGGGTCACGCCGCCGGCGAGCGACAGCGGCGACCTCGACAGCGACGACCTCGACGACGACATTGACCGCGACCTCGATGACCGCGACCTCGATCGGCCGATGGGAAGCGAAGAACGCGACGAAGGGTTCAGCGGGCTCTAGGGGATGCGTCGTTCACAATTGATCTCTCTGTCGTTGATCCTGGCCGTCGCCGGCGGCGCGTTCCTCGGTACCTTCGGCCGGGGTAAGACGCCCGCGCTGGGACTCGATCTGAAGGGCGGCGTGCTCGTCGTCCTCAAGCCCAATAAGGCAGTCAACGAGGCCATCCTCAACCAGTCGATCTCGATCATCCGCAACCGCGTCGATGCGCTTGGGGTGGCCGAGCCCGACATCAGCCGGTTGGGCCGCAACATCGTGGTGCAGCTGCCCGGCGTCAAGAACAAGGAGCGGGCGCTGGAGATCGTCGGCCAGACCGCGGAGCTGCGGTTCCGGCCCGTGCTGAGCCTGCTGCCGCCCTACGACGCCACGCCGCCCAAGCCCAAGACGACCACCACGGTCGCCGGCGCGACGACCACCTCGGCCCCCGGCCCGACGACGACCACCACGGCCTTGGAGCAGATCCCCACCAGCACGAAGGAAGAGGACGACCCGAAGAACCCGGTGGTCCTTCCCGAGATCGTCAAGGGCAAGATCGTCCAGCGCTACCAGCTGGGCCCGTCCGAGCTCACCGGTCGAGTCGTGAAGTCGGCGTCGGCCCGGGCGCCGACGGCCACCGGTAGTTGGACCGTCGAAGTGAACTTCACCAGCGACGGCGCCCGCCAGTTCGACGACATGGCCAAGTCCTATTACCAGCAGTCCGTCGCCATCGTCCTCGACGGCGTGGTGAAGTCGGCGCCCCGCATCCAGGAGCAGCAGTTCGGCGGGACCGCCACCATCAGCGGCGGGGGGAGCGGCTTCGGCGAACGCGAGGCCAAGGACCTAGCCCTCGTACTGCGATTCGGATCTCTGCCCGTGCAGCTCGAGCGCCAGACGGTGCAGGAGGTGTCAGCCAGCCTCGGCAAGGACTCGCTCCGGGCCGGGCTGATCGCCGGCGGCATCGGGCTCGCGCTGGTCCTTTTCTACATGATCCTGTACTACCGGGCGCTCGGCTTCGTCGTGGTGTTCGGGTTGGGCGTCTCGGCCATGCTGATGTATTCGATCGTGACGTACCTGAGCGACGCCAGCGGGCTCACGCTCAGCTTGGCCGGCGTCACCGGCATCATCGTCTCGGTCGGGGTCACGGTCGACAGTTACATCGTGTATTTCGAGCGCCTTAAGGACGAGATCCGTTCCGGAAAGACGCTGCGTTCCTCGGTGGACCGCGGGTTCGCCAAGGCCTGGCGCACGATTGTCGCCGCCGACGTTTCGTCGCTCATCGGCGCCGGGTTGCTGTACTGGCTCACCGTCGGACCCGTCCGCGGTTTCGCGTTCTTCCTCGGCCTCTCAACGTTCCTCGACCTCATCACGGCCTACATGTTCAAGCGCCCCGTGGTGGCGTTCCTGGGTCGGAGTCGCTTCTTCACCGAAGCGCGGTGGTTCGGCGTGGCCCGGGGCCTGGCCGCCGGCCCGACCGGGGGGGCGTGATGAGCGAAGTGCACGCCGGCGAACGGCGGAGCATCTGGCACCGGCTCTACCACGGTGAGACGAACTTCGATTTCATCGGCCGGCGCCGCCGCTGGTACCTCGTGTCGGCGATCGTCCTAGCTATCGGCGGGCTGTCGCTGGTCACACGCGGGTTGAACTTCGGCATCGACTTCCGCGGCGGCACGGCATGGGAGGTCCGGGCCAAGGGGCTCAGCGAGGCGAAGGCGCGCGACGCCATGCGCAGCGTCGGCGTGCGCGAGGCCCAGATCCAGCGCATCGGTGGCGACACGGTCCGCGTGCGGGCCGACATCTCGGGGACCCCCGAGGAGCGCCAGGCCCAGCAGACGAAGATCACGAACAAGCTGGCGTCGGCCGGCCGCGTGAATTCGAGTGAGGTGACGGTCAACGACGTGGGCCCGTCATGGGGCAAGGAGATCTCGGGTAAGGCCCGACGGGCCCTGATCTTCTTCCTCCTGGCGATCTTCGCCTACATCACGTTCCGCTTCGAGTGGAAGATGGCGAGCGCGGCGCTCGCCGCTGTGGTGCACGATCTCGGGGTGACCGTCGGCGTGTACAGCCTGTCGGGCTTCGAGGTCACGCCGGCCACGGTCATCGCCGTCCTCACGATCCTCGGCTATTCGCTCTACGACACGATCGTCGTGTTCGACAAGGTCGAGGAGAACACGCGAGGCCTGGCCGCGTCCGGCCGACTCACCTACGCCGACACCGTGAACCTCTCGATGAACCAGGTGCTGATGCGGTCGGTGAACACGACGTTGGTGGCGGTGCTCCCGATCCTGTCGATTTTGGTCGTGGGCGCATACGTGCTGGGTGCGACCACGCTCGAGGACTTCGGTCTGGCGTTGCTCATCGGGTTGATTGCCGGCGCGTACTCCTCGATCTTCATCGCCGCGCCGATCCTGGCCACGCTGAAGGAGCGCGAGCCCCGGTACGCCGCCATCCGCCAGCGGCTGGCGACGCGGTCCGGCGGTCCGCCTCTCACGCCGGCGGCGGCCGCGGCGATGAGCGGTCCAGCCG
>JACDEA010000111.1 GCA_013816725.1 Actinomycetota bacterium | reverse complement strand
GTCGAGCGGCTATGCCCGCTCGACGTCGACCTGGTCGGCGTGCACGCGCACATCGGCAGCCAGATCTTTCTGCTCCACAGTTTCGAGAAGGAGATCGAGGCTCTGGCCGCGTTCGTGGGCGACCTTGCGATCGAGGAAATGAACGTGGGCGGCGGGCTCGGTGTCGCCTACGTCGACGGCGAAACGGCACCGAGCATCACCGAGTGGGCGGCGACGGTGCGGGCCGCCTGCCAGCGGGCCGGGCTGCCCGCCGATCTGAGGCTGACAGCGGAGCCGGGGCGGGCCATCGTCGCCACCGCGGGCATAACGCTTTACACGGTCGGCACGATAAAGACACTGCCGACGATCCGTACCTACGTAGCCGTCGACGGTGGCATGAGCGACAACCCGCGACCGGTGCTCTACGGCAGCGGCTACGAGACCTTTCTGCCCCGGGCGACCGACTCCCCCCGGCCGCTGGAGGCGACGCTGGTCGGCAAGCACTGCGAGTCGGGCGACCTGATTGTCCGCAAGGCCAACCTTCCGGCCGACCTGGCCGTGGGTGACGTCCTGGCCACCCCGGTCACCGGCGCCTACGGACACTCGATGGCGTCGAACTACAACAAGGTCCCGCGCCCGCCCGTCGTCTTCGTCGGCGACGGCAAGGCGACCGTCGTTGTTCGTCGCGAAACGCTGGACGATCTGCTGCGCCTCGACCGGTAGCCTCGTTTGCGCATGGACAACGACGTCATTCGGGTCGGCCTGCTCGGATGCGGCAACGTCGGGGCGGCGCTGGTGCAGATCCTCAGCGCGGAGGGCGACGCCATCGCCGAGCGCACGGGGCTGCACCTCGAGGTCACGCGCGTGGCGGTGCGCAACACCGCGAAGGCTCGGGGCGTCGACCTACCGGCCGAGCGGTTCACCCACGACGGCGACTCGGTCGTCAACGACCCCGACATCGATGTCATCGTCGAAGTGATCGGCGGGATCGAGCCCGCCCGCTCGTTCATCCTCGACGCGCTGAAAGCGGGCAAGCCGGTGATAAGCGGCAACAAGGAGCTGCTGGCCAACGTCGGCGCCGAGCTGTTCGAAGCGGCGCACGCCGCCGGGCGCGACCTGCTGTTCGAAGCCGCGGTCGCCGGCGGCATCCCGTTGATACGGCCGCTACGGGAGTCCCTGGCCGGCGAGCCGATCACCCGGGTGATGGGCATCGTGAATGGCACCACCAACTACATCCTCACCAAGATGACCGACGAGGGCGCCTCATACCACGATGCGCTGGCCGAAGCCCAGAGCCTCGGTTTCGCCGAGCGGGATCCGACCGCCGACATCGACGGGTTCGACGCTGCCGCCAAGGCGGCGATCATCGCCAGCATCGCGTTCGGCGTGCGCGTCGTGGCCGGCGATGTCTACCGCGAGGGCATCAGCGGGATCACCGAATCGGACATCTCGTTCGCCCGCAAGCTCGGCTACGTGATCAAGCTGTTGGCGATCGTCGAGAAGATCGGCGGCGCCGTCGCCGTGCGGGTGCACCCGACGATGGTGCCGATGTCGCACCCGCTGGCGTCGGTGCGGGACTCGTTCAACGCCGTGTTCATCGAAGGCGACGCCGTGGGCGAGCTGATGTTCTACGGCCGCGGCGCCGGCGGCCCGCCCAGCGCCAGCGCGGTGCTCGGCGACCTTCTCGACGCCGCCCACAACCTGCGCGCCGGGGGCGCCGGGCGATCGCCCACGCTCGGTCGGGCGCGCATCATGCCCATCGACGAGGTGACGTCGCAGTTCTTCTTGACCATGGACGTGTCCGACCGGCCCGGTGTGATGCACGACGTCTCCGGCGTAACGATGCGCCACGCGGTCTCGATCCGCTCGATGGACCAGGAGCCGTTGGGCGACAACGCCCGGCTCGGCTTCGTGTTCCACTCCGCGCTCGAGCGCGACATGCAGGCCACGCTCCAGGACCTGCGGGAACTCCCGGTCGTCGAGCGCCTCGGCAGCCTCATGCGCGTCATCGGGCCCGAGTAGGCCGGCGTGACCTGGCGGGGAGTGATCGAGGAATACCGCGAGTACCTGCCCGTCGCACCCGACGGCCCCGTGGTCACGCTGCTCGAGGGTGGCACCCCGTTGCTGCCGGCGCCGCGCCTTTCCGAGCGGGTCGGCGCCACCGTCTACCTCAAGCTCGAGGGGATGAACCCCACGGCGTCGTTCAAGGACCGGGGTATGACGATGGCCATCTCCAAGGCCGTCGAGGAGGGCGCCAAAGCCGTCGTGTGCGGGTCGACGGGAAACACGTCGGCGTCGGCCGCGGCTTACGCCGCTCGAGCCGGACTGCCCTGCGCGGTGCTGATCCCGCAGGGCCACATCGCGTTGGGCAAGCTGGCCCAGGCGCTCATCCACGGCGCGCGCGTCCTGCAGGTCCGTGGCAACTTCGACGACTGCCTCAACGTGGTGCGCGAGCTAGGGAATCGCGCACCGGTCACCGTGGTGAACTCGATCAACCCGTACCGCATCGAGGGCCAGAAGACCGGCGCGTTCGAAGTGGTCGACACCTTGGGCGACGCGCCCGACTACCACTGCATCCCCGTCGGTAACGCCGGCAATATCACCGCCTACTGGAAGGGATACCGCGAGTACCAGGACGCTGGCCACACGACGCGGCTTCCCCGGATGCTCGGTTTCCAAGCGGCGGGGGCGGCGCCCATCGTCGAAGGCAAACCGGTCGAGCATCCCGAGACGGTCGCGACCGCGATCCGCATCGGCAACCCGGCGTCGTGGTACGGCGCCACCGCGGCGGCGACCGAGTCCGGCGGCGGCATCCACGCCGTCACCGACGACCAGATCCTCGAGGCCTACCGCTACCTGGCCACCGAGGAGTCGGTGTTCTGCGAGCCGGCGTCGGCCGCGTCGGTCGCTGGCCTTCTCGACCACGGCGTGCCCGAGGGGGCGACGGTCGTGTGCGTGCTGACCGGCCACGGCCTCAAGGACCCTGACGTCGTCATCGGCCAGATCGCGGTGCCGTCGGTGGTCGACGCCGAGTACGGAGCCGTGCGGGCCGAGTTGGGTCTTTAGGAGTAGCGGGTCACGTAGCCGCGGTGGCGGAACGTGCGCAGGGTCCGGTTGAGGTACGCCAGTGACAGCGGGATGAGCGCGGCCAGCGCCACACCGGCCTTGGCCAGTTCGCTCCACGGCAGCGGATCGCCGTCGAGAACGGTGCGGGCCGCGATCAACGCGTGGGTCGACGGCAGCAACTGGCTGACGGGCTGCATGGCGGCGGGCAGGGCGGTCACCGGGTAGAAGACCCCGGACAACGCGACGACGACAAACAGCACGCCCCACGCCAGGATCTCGGCGCCGTTGCCGAACCGCAGCACGAACCCCATCACGAACAACGCGATGCACCACCCGACGAGCATGAGGATGCCGATGATCGGGACGATCGCCCATCCCACCGACAAGATGTTGAACGAGTAGAGCGCGGCGGCCGCGATGGCGACGGTGGAAAGGCCCAGCGCGAGCTTGCCCAGGCCGAAGATCACGATGCCGATCATGTAATCGAGTTCGGTAACCGGCGAGACCATCACGTTGAGCAGGTTGCGCGACCACGTCTCTTCCATGAAGCCAGTGGAGACCGAGATGTTGGCCTGGTAGAGCACGTGCATCATCAAGATCCCGGTGAGCATGTAGGGAAGGCCGGAACGCACGGGGCCTCCCTGTTGGGTGACGAACTGGCCGATCGAGCCCCAGATGACCGTGTCGACGGTTGGCCACACGAGGACGTCGAACCAGCGGTGCCAGCCCCGCTTCTGCACGTAGTAGTGGCGGCGGATGACCGCACGGATGTGCTGCTTGTTGATCCCGGCGTCGAGCAGCCTCATCGGTCCTCCTCCGAAGCGAGTTGGAGGAAAACGGCCTCGAGCGAGTCGCGACCGAACTGGGTCGCCACGTCGGCCGGCCTGCCGTCGGCCACCACGGTCCCCCGCGAGATGAAGATGACCCGCTCACAGATGCGCTCGACTTCGGTCATGTTGTGACTGGTGACGAGCAGTGACGTGTTGTCGGCCGACATCAGGTCCTCCAGGCCGCGGCGAGCGCGGGCGGCGACGTCGGGGTCCAACGACGCGGTCGGCTCGTCGAGCACGAGGAATTGGGGCGAGTGCATCGTGCCCTTTACGAGGGCGACGAGGGTCCGTTGGCCCGACGACAGCTCGCTGGCCATGTCGTTGGCCAGGTGCGAGATCCCGAAGCGCTCGAGGCCGGCGCGGGCGGTGCGCTCGGCGTCGGCCACGCCGTAGAAGTCGGCGAAGACCCGCAGCACCTCGATCACCCGCAACCGGTCGGGAAGGGGCAGATAGCCGGCCGAGAACCCGACCGATCGCATGGCCTTGCTGCGGCCGTGGGGGAGTCGATAGCCCAGGAGATCAATGGTGCCTTCGTCCGGCGTGATCGCGCCGAGGAGCATGAGCAGCGTGGTCGTCTTGCCCGCGCCGTTGGCGCCGAGGAGCGCGACGCGCTCGCCGACCTCGACGGTGATGTCGACGCCGTCAACCGCCTGCGTCTTGCGGAACCGCTTCCGCAGGCCGCGCGCGACCAGCACTGGTTCTTGCTGCACCGACTGACTGTGGCAGACGTGGCCGCGTGGCGCGCGCTATTTATGGGGGGCGCGGGCGGCGTGGTCGAATACCCCTGTGGCTCGGATCCTGGTGCTGGTTGACGGCGAGCACTATCCGCCCGTCGTCCGCGCTGCGATCAGCCGCCGGTTCGGTGTTGTCGGGGCAGCGCTCCTCGGTGGCACCGAGAAGCTGCGCGAGCGCCCCGACTACGGCGTCCCGCACGTGACGGGCAGCGACGCGGTCACCGCCGTCGGCGCCGCGCTCGATCGGTTCGCACCCGACGAGGTGCACGATCTGGCCGACGAACCGGTGCTCGACTCGCGCCAGCGAATGCGGGTGGCCGCGTACGTGCTGGCGCGCGGCGTCCCCTACATCGGTCCCGATTTCCGCTTCGACCCGCCGGCCCGGCCTCGCCTGGCTCGGCGAGCATCGGTCGCGGTCATCGGTACCGGCAAGCGCACCGGCAAGACGGCGGTGACCGCGCAGCTGGCTCGAAACCTGGCCGCCGGAGGGGAACCGCCGGTCATCGTGACGATGGGACGCGGCGGTCCGCCCGAACCCGAGGTGATCGACCCGGCGACGGCGGACCTCTCGCCGCGCCGCCTCCTCGAGCTGGCGGAAAGCGGCCGCCACGCGGCCAGCGATCACTTCGAGGACGCGGTCACCGCGGGCGTCTTGACCATCGGTACCCGCCGCTGCGGCGGGGGCATGGCCGGGGCGCCGGCCGACGACACGTTCGCCGCCGGCGTGGCGCTGGCCGATTCGATGGCCGATCACGAGTTGCTGTTCGAGGGCAGCGGCACGGCGATCCCGCCGGCCCACGCCGACGCGACGGTGTGCGTGGTAGCCGCCGGGTCCGATCCTGAGCTGGTCGGCGGCTACCTCGGTCTGTACCGCGTGTTGCTGAGTGACCTGATCGTGGTTACGATGGTCGAACAACCGCTCGCCGATTCGGCAGTCGCACTTGAAGCTCTGGTCCATGAGCTGGCGGTAGGGGAACAAGCCAAAGCCCGACGTCCTGTCGTGCACACGGTGTTCCGCCCGGTCCCCCTAGAGCCCGTTTCCGGACGCCGCATCTTCTTCGCCACTACCGCGTCGGAGCCGGCCGTAGACAACCTGGCCGGTTACCTCGAGCAGGAGCACGGCGCCGAGGTCGTCGGCTACTCACACCAATTGGGAAATCGCCAGGCGTTGACGGCGGATCTCGAACGGATGGGGGAGGCCGAGGTCCTGGTCGTCGAGCTAAAGGCAGCGGCGATCGACCTGGCGACGAGAGCAGCTCTCGACCGGGGGATGGAAGTTGTGTTCTGCCGCAACGACGTAGTGACAGTAGGAGGCGACGGAGACTTCGACGAGTTGGCCCGGACCACGGTCCAGGTGGCTCGCGACCGTCACGAATCGTGAAAGTGCAAACAACGCAACGGCACATACTCGTCACCGGCGACGAGTATCAGCTGCCCTATTCAAAGGGCCTGATGGCGTCGCGGATCATGGCGACGGGACTGGCGCCGGCGCGGGCGTTCCACGTGGCCGAGGTCGTCGAAGACCGCATCCACGCCCTCGACCGCTCGTCGATCTCGCGGACCGAACTCGACGACGTCACGTTGAAGGTACTGGCCGACGAAGTCGGCGAGCGCTACGCCACGTCCTACGCCAAGTGGCAGATGGTCACCCGACTGCCCATCCCGTTGGTCGTACTGCTCGGCGGCGCCACCGGCGTCGGCAAGTCCACGATCGCGACGATGCTGGCGGCGCGCCTCGGCATCACGCGGGTCATTCCCACCGACGCAATCCGAGAGGTGATGCGCTCGATGTTCACCGAGGACCTCATGCCGGCGCTACACACGTCGTCGTTCGACGCTGCTCGCCTCGTCCGCAAACCGATGCCCGAGGGCGCCGACCCGGTGATCCTCGGTTTCCGCGAGCAGGCATCGGCGGTGGCCGTCGGCATCCAGGCCCTCATCTCTCGGGCGGTGGCCGAGGGCACCGACCTCATCGTCGAGGGCGCCCACGTCGTGCCCGCCTTCGTCGACAACGCCCAGTACGCCGGCAAGGCCGTGCTGTTGCCGGTCGTTGTCACTGTCGACGACGAGGAGTTGCACCGCAGCCATTTCGTGATGCGTTCTCACGAATCGAGGAATCGACCGTCGGAGCGCTACCTCGACCACTTCGAGAACATCCGCAAGATCCAGAACTACGTAAAATCGCTGGCCAACGAGCACGACGTGGACGTGGTCCCGTCGTACAACCTCGATGCCACGCTCTCCCAGGTGATCGACCTCGTCGTGAACCAGGCCATCCAGGCCGTCCCCGTCCCCGTCCCGGACTCCGTCCGACCAAGCAAGAGAGGTACCGAATGAGCGAGCCGCAACTCGAGCGCTCCGTCTTGGAGCACAAGGAGCGCGACGAGCTTCACGCCATCGCCACTGCGATGGGCGTCAAGGCCACCACCCGTACGAAGAAGGCCGACCTCGTCGATCGCATCCTCGAAGCGACCGGTGTAGCGACCAGCAACGGGGCGGCCAAGGCCGACACGCCGGACCCGCGACCCGATTCGCGGCCGGCGTTGGCTGGCGGCGCGGTGGTGGCGACGAGCGAGCCAGTTCAGCAC
>JACDEA010000110.1 GCA_013816725.1 Actinomycetota bacterium | reverse complement strand
CCAAAGCGGTGCTGCTCGTCGATGACCACAACACCAAGCGCCTTGAACTCCACCTTCTCGGTGAGGAGGGCGTGGGTACCGATGAGGATGTCGACGCTGCCGTCGACCAGGCCGCCGTGCAGGCGGGTGCGCTCGGCGGCCGTCGTGCGATTGGTGAGCAGTTCGACGCGCAGGGGCCGGTCGCCGAGGAGCGTGGCGTCGTCGCCCACGGTGAGGCCGGCCACGAACGAGCGCACGGCGATGTGATGCTGTTCCGCCAACACCTCGGTCGGCGCCATGAACGCGCCCTGGTAGCCGCCCTGCACTGCGACGAGCAGCGCGCTGAGCGCGACGAAGGTCTTGCCCGACCCCACGTCGCCCTGCAACAAGCGGTGCATCGGGTGCGGGCCGGCTAGGTCGGCGTTGATCTCGCTGATGGCACGGCTCTGCGCGGCGGTGAGCACGAACGGCAACGCGTCGTGGAAGCGGGGAAGCAGTTCCCCATCACTGACTCGGTGGAGGATGCCCTTGGCGTCGCGCTCGAAGGCCCGCTTGCGCATGACGAGCGTCATCTGCAACCGAAACAGCTCGTCGAAGGCCAGCCGCTTGCGCGCCGTCTGCGCGGCGGCGACCGACTCGGGTACATGGATGTGGCGGAACGCCCACGAGCGGTCGGCCAGGTCGAACCGGTCACGCCACGTTTCATCGAGCGGGTCGACCAGTTCCCCCGCCCGCTCCAGCGCCTCGTCGATCCACGTGGCCAGCTCCCACGTCGTGAGGCCGGCCTTCTCCGACTGCGGGTAGATCGGGATCACCCGCCCGGTCTTGTCGCCGATGAAGTCGACCACGGGGCTCGTCATCTGGCGGCGGCCCTTGTACCGCTCGAGCTTGCCGAAGAAGACCGCCTCCGTGCCCTCCTTCAGCTGCTTGGCCCGCCAGGGCTGGTTGAAAAAGGTGCAGTGGAGGTAACCGCTGCCGTCGAACACATCGACCTCGACGAGGGAGCGGCCTTGGCGCGTGCGTCGGGCGGCGACCTTCTTGACCCGGGCCAGCACCATGGCCTCGTCGCCGTCGCGCAGATCGGCAATCTCGGCTTGCTGGGTGCGGTCGAGGTAGCGGCGCGGATAGTGCGTCACCAGGTCGAGGACCGTGACGATGTCGACCTTGCCCAGCGCTTCGGCCTTGGCCGGGCCCACCCCTTTCAACACCGTGACCGGGAGTTCCGCCAGCTGTCCCAGCCGGCGGCTCACGCCGTTGCTCGCGTCACTCGACGCTGAACAGGTACGGGTAGAGCGGTTGACCGCCGTGGTGGACCTCGGTGGTGGCCCCTGGCCGGTGCTCGCCGATCCACTCGCTGATGTGGCGGGTGTCGGCGGCCGACGCACCCTCGCCCTCGATCACGGTGACGATCTCGTGCACATCGGTGACCATCTTCTCGAGCAGGCCGCAGGCCGCTTCTGCGACAGTCGGCGCGATCACTTGAATGGCGTTGTCGTTGAGGCCCAGCCAGTCGCCCTCGGCGATGGGGCCGGCCTCGCAACTCGACGCCCGTACGGCGCGGGTGACCTCGCCAGACACGACGCGATCCTTGGCCGCGGTCATCGTCACCAGGTTCTCGTCGGCCGAATCGTCCGGGTCGTACTCCATGAGCGCCGCAAACCCTTCGGCCACGTCGGTCGTCTTGACCACGCGCACCGTTTTGGTCGTCAGCTCGTCGACCTGCTCGGCCACGGCGATGATGTTCTTGTTGTTGGGGAGGACGACAACTTCATCGGCCGGAGCGGCTTCGACCGCCTCGAGGATCTCGGCGGTGGAGGGATTCATCGACTGACCGCCGGCGACGATGCGCTGCACGCCGAGCGAGTGAAAGATGCGCTGGAGTCCGGCGCCGGTGGCCACCGCCACCACCGCGGTGGGGACCGTTTGGTGCGGAGCGTTGGGCTCGGCCTCGTGCTCGCGCACCCAGCGCTCTTCCTCCACCTGTTCCATCAGGTCGGTGACCCGGATGTTGCGGGGGCGACCAGCGTCCAGCGCAGCTTCGACCGCGGCGCCGATGTCGTCGGTGTGGATGTGGCAGTTCCAGAGACCGTCGCCGCCGACGACCACGATCGAGTCCCCCACGCCGGCCCACACATTCTTGAACGCCGGGATCGTCTCGTCGCTGGCCTCGAGGAGATACATGACCTCGTAGCGCAGCCCGGAGAGATCGTCGTGCGCGTCGTCGACCGCGGCGCGCATCGGCGCCGGCAACTGCTCGGGCGGCTCCGGTAGCGGTCGACCGTCGACCACGTTGAGGAGGGCGTCGAGGAACAGCATGAAGCCGGCGCCACCGGCGTCGACCACGCCGGCCTGTTTGAGGACGGGCAGTTGCTCGGGCGTCGCCTCGAGTGCGTCGGCCGCCGAGCTGTGGGCCCCCGTGAGGACGTCGCTCAGGGTGACACCGCCGGCGGCGCCGGTCGCCGCCGCCTTCACCACGGTAAGGATGGTCCCCTCGACCGGGCGCATGACCGCGCTGTACGCCGCGGTGCTGGCGCCGGCCAACGCGCTCTTGATCTGGTCGGGACCGGCCGTCTCGCTGCCGTTGATGCCGTCGGCCAGGCCGCGCAACACCTGCGAGAGGATGACGCCGGAGTTGCCCCGCGCCCCCATGAGCGAGCCGTGGCTCATGGCCTGGCCCACCGCAGCCATGGTGGTGGCGGTGTCGAGCTCGGCGACCACCGACTCGAGCGTGAGAGCCATGTTCGTGCCGGTATCGCCGTCGGGCACGGGGTACACGTTCAGGCGGTTGATCCGTTCCTGGTGCGTGCGTAGGAGGTCCCGGAACGTGACGACCGCCTGTTTGACGTCGGTCGCGCCGAGAGAGTCCATGTCGGCGTGATGCTAACGTTGACGCTTCCCCAGTCGGTCTACTGCTTCGAGGTTCGCGTCATGGCATCGGTGTGCGAGGTATGCGGAAAGCATCCCTCCTTCGGCATGAGCATCAGCCACTCGCATCGGCGCACGAAGCGACGGTGGAACCCGAACATCCAGCGGGTACGGGCCGTCGTCAACGGCGGCACCAAGCGGATGCAGGTGTGCACGTCCTGCCTGCGCGCCGGCAAGGTCCAAAAAGCCGTCCGTTAGCTCCCGTTCGTTAGCTTCGCCCGGGCGCCGGAAAAGCCGGAAAGAAGGGCCAGCGGTCGGCCAGGGCCCGCTCCACGAAGTGTTTGGCGGCGACGCAGGCGTCAACCGGGTCCATGCCGTTGGCCAGTTCGGCGGTGATGGCCGCCGATAGCACGCACCCCGTGCCGTGAGTGTTGGGCGCGTCGACGTGCACGCCGTCGAGCCAGATGATGCCGTTGCCGGTGGCCACGCAATCGCGGGCGGTCTCGCTCCCGGTCACCATCGCCACCCGAGCGCCCATCCGCAGGAGGAGCCCGGCCGCCTCGGCCTGATCTGAGACCCCGGTGAGCGCCGCGGCCTCTTCGCGATTGGGGGTCACGACGGTTGCCCGGGCGACCAACTCCGGCGGCACGACGGACAGGCGCTCGCCGGTCGTGGCGTGGAGCACGGGATCGACGACCAGCGGTACGCCGGCGGGCAGCGTGCGCAGGACCGCGTCGACCGCGGCCACCGACGGAAGCATCCCAGTCTTGGCCGCGTCAGGCGAAGCCGCGGCGATCTGGGCGGCGAGCGTGTCCGGTGACACCGCCTCCACCCCGTGCACGCCACGGGCGTCCTGCGCGGTGACCGCGGTGACCGCGCAGACGCCCCACACGCCGTGGGCCGCGAAGGTCCGGAAGTCGGCGGTGACCCCTGCACCCCCGCTGGAGTCGGTCCCCGCGATCGTCAGCGCCGTCTTCACAGGTCGTGCGTCCAGCCGGCCGGATCAGGCAGCTTGGTCGGGTCGTCGGTGCACACCCCGACCCGGATGCCGCCAATCGCCGCGTCGGCCCGCCCCGTGTAGATGAGTTCGTAGTCGTCGCCCCCACCCATGGCCTCGGCCTGGGTTGCGCCGCGCGCCACCGGGACCTCTTCCAGCCGGACCCCGACGCCCGACGCTTGGGCCAACCGCCGGAGGTCGAGGGCGAAGCCGTCGGACACGTCGATCATGGCGGTGGCGCCGCCCCGGCGGGCGGCGCGCCCTTCGGCGACCCGGGCCTGCGGCCGGGCCTTGTAGCCCGACGCCGCCGCCCCCCCGAGGGGTCCGCTCACGTAGATCACGTCGCCGGGGCGAGCGCCGCTGCGCAACACCGGCGGGCCCTCGACGCTGCCGGTGATCGCTGCGGTGATCACCACCGCGTCGGCCTCGGTCAGGTCGCCGCCCACCACCGGGCAGGAGTACGCCTCGGCCGCAGCGATGATGCCGGCGTAGAGCGCGTCGAGATCGACGGTGCCGGCCACCGACACCATCAGCCGCCGCGGCTCGCCGCCCATCGCCGCAATGTCGCTCACATTGCGCACCACGACGCGCCATCCCGCCGCCTCGAGATCACCCTCGCTGTCACCGACGAAGTGCACGCCCTGAACAACCGAATCGATGGCCAGCAGCAAGCCGCCGGCGACCACCGCGGCGTCGTCGCCAATCCACGTTTCCCCAGGTGGGGGTGGGGGTAGCAGGCGTTCGAGGCGCGAGATGGCTGCCAACTCGTCGCCTCTTGTAACGTCCACTCTCTCGACTTTAAAGGTGAGGCGGAGGACCGAGTGCAGGGCGTCGTCAAGTCATACGACCCGGATACGGGAGCGGGAGTGGTGATCCGCGACACCGACCGGGCCGAGCAAGACCTGGCGGCGGACGCGCTGGCCGGCTCGATCTTCCGCATGCTTCGTCAGGGCCAGCGGGTCGTCTTCGACCTCGACGCCGACGGCCGGGCCACCCGCTTACGCCTCGGCTCCGAGATCGACATGGGTTCGCCCACCGAAGCACCCCCACAAACCGGAGGATCATGAGCGGCGCCCCAACCAAGAACGCCAAGCTGCTGGGCTGGGTGGACGAGATCGCCGCCCTGACCCAACCAGACCGCGTCGAATGGTGCGACGGGTCGGCCGAGGAGTACGACCGCCTCTGCCAGCTGCTGGTCGACGCCGGCACGTTCACCCGGTTGAGCGACGCCAAGCGACCGAACAGCTACTGGGCCCACTCCGATCCCGGCGACGTCGCCCGGGTCGAGGACCGCACCTATATCTGCTCCCTCGAGGAGGGCGACGCCGGCCCCACGAACAACTGGCGCGACCCGGCCGAGATGAAGAGCGTGCTCACCGACCTTTTCCGCGGATCGATGAAGGGCCGCACGATGTATGTGGTGCCGTTCTCGATGGGCCCCCTCGGCTCCCCTATCGCCCACATCGGCGTGCAGCTCACCGATTCGGCCTACGTCACCGTGAACATGCGGATCATGACCCGGATGGGCCGCGGTGCTCTCGACGTGCTGGGCGACGACGGCGAGTTCGTCCCCTGCTTGCACTCGGTAGGCGCGCCACTGGAGCCCGGCCAGGTCGACGTGCCCTGGCCGTGCGACGCCGAGAACAAATACATCGTGCACTTCCCCGAAACCCGGGAGATCTGGTCCTACGGCTCGGGCTACGGCGGCAACGCGCTGCTGGGCAAGAAGTGCTTCGCCCTGCGCATCGCATCGGTGATGGCCCGCGACGACGGGTGGCTGGCCGAGCACATGCTGATCGTCAAGCTCACATCACCGGAAGGCGAGGCCCGCTACATCACCGGCGCGTTCCCGTCGGCCTGCGGCAAGACCAACCTGGCCATGCTCGTCCCCACGCTGCCCGGTTGGAAGGTCGAGACCGTCGGCGACGACATCTGCTGGATGAAGTTCGGTCCCGACGGCCGCCTCTACGCCATCAATCCCGAAGCCGGCTTCTTCGGCGTGGCGCCGGGTACGTCGATCAAGACGAACCCCAACGCCATGCTCACGCTCGACGGCAACTGCATCTTCACCAACACCGCGCTCACCGACGACGGCGACGCGTGGTGGGAGGGTATGACCGAGGAGATCCCCGCCCATCTCACCGACTGGAAGGGCGAGGACTGGACGCCGGAGATCGGCGGCCCGGCCGCCCATCCCAACGCACGGTTCACCGCGCCGGCGGCGCAGGATCCGGCCATCGCCCCCGAGTGGGAGGACCCCAAGGGCGTCCCGATCGACGCCATCCTCTTTGGCGGGCGCCGGGCGTCGGTCGTACCGCTGGTCACCGAAGCGTTCAACTGGCAGCACGGGGTGTTCCTCGGCTCGATCATGGCGTCAGAGACCACGGCGGCGGCGGCCGGCGCCGTCGGGAATCTGCGCCGCGACCCCTTCGCCATGCTGCCGTTCTGTGGGTACAACATGGCCGACTACCTCGGCCACTGGCTCGACGTGGGCCAGGCGACGCAGCCCGACAAGCTTCCAAAGATCTTCTACGTGAACTGGTTCCGCAAGGGCGAGGACGGGCGCTGGCTGTGGCCCGGCTTCGGCGAGAACAGCCGGGTGCTCGAGTGGGTCTTCCAGCGCTGCGCCGGCGAGGGCGACGCCGAGGTCACCGCGATCGGCAACGTCCCCACGCCCGCCGCGCTCAACACCGAAGGCCTCGACGTCCCGAAGGAGGACCTGGCCGAGCTGCTCGAGGTCAAGCCCGACGACTGGCGCGCCGAAGTCCCCCTCATCGAGAAGCACTTCGCCTTCCTCGGCGACCGCCTCCCGCAAGCCCTCCGCGACGAACTCGCCGCCCTCCAGGACCGCCTCTCCTAGCGTCAGTTCCTACCGCGCCCTTCATTTCCCGGTCGGCTCCGGCTCCGCCTCCGGCCTCCCTTTATTCGCAGCGGCCACCGAGGTGGCGGGCGAGGAACTTTTCGGCGGCGGCGTAGAACTCGAGGCGGTTTTCGGGTTTGGCGAAGCCGTGGCCCTCGTCCTCGAACAGCAGGTACTCGTGCTCGATGCCCTTCTCGCGCATCGCCTCGACGATCTGCTCGGACTCGGCCTGCTTGACGCGCGGGTCGTTGGCGCCTTGGGCGATCAACATCGGGATCTTGATCTGATCGACGCGTGACAGCGGCGACCGCGACCACAAAAACTCCTCTTCGACGTCGGGGTTACCGACCCGGCGCTTCATCATGTCCAGCATCGGCGCCCAGTACGCGGGGATGCTCTCGATCAGGGTCTTGATGCTGGACGGGCCGACGATGTCGACGGCGCAGCAGAAAACGTCCGGCGTGAAAGTCGCCCCGGCCAGCGCGGCATAGCCGCCG